>JAQGLQ010000434.1 GCA_028292785.1 Noviherbaspirillum sp.
TTCCGCCATGTGGGTGTCGCGCACGTTCCACGATTCGTCATGGCCGAGAAACATGGTGCGGTAGTAGTTCTCGGCATTCTTCGCCACGCGCGCATTCTGCTGCGCATAAAACAGTTCGTCCGACGCAGCCGAACCGCCTTCCGCGAGTTTCTGCGCCGCCTCTGAATTCAGGGCAACCAGTTGCCGTATGACTTCCTCTTCGCAATCCTTCTTCATGCCGAAGGTGGCGGCATAGCCGTAGCTTTGGGGGTCCGAAGCGAGATGGTCGAAGCAGCTGTAGCGTTCGCGCGCCAGCCTGGCGGCTTCCGGGTCGGCCTTCTCGAGGTAGCGCACCACCGAATCCATCGATTTGCGCAGGCTGTACAGGTCCAGCCCGAAAAAGCCGATGCGCGATTCCGGCTTGTCGATGCGCATGTTATGCGTGCGCAGCCAATCGACCAGTTCCACCACTTCGGTATTGCGCCACATCCATTGGGGAAAGCGCTCGAAGCCCTTCAATGCCTCCTCGGCCACGCGCTCGCGCTCGGTAGGGTAGTCCTTGCGCGCGCGCCGGTCGGCGGCCGCGTCGACGTTGCGGATGTAGCGGCTTACCTCCAGCGCGTCAGGCCAGTCGGCCTCAACCGCAATGGCGTCGAAACCCTTGCTGGAGATCAGGCGCCTGGTGATATCGGCGCGTATCCGGTAGAACTCGCGCGTGCCGTGGCTCGCTTCGCCGAGCAGGACGATGGAAGCGTCGCCGATCAACCCGATCACGCGTTCGAAATCTTCATCGGGACGAATGTGATGCGCCTGGTCCCGCAGGGTCTGTATAAGAGTCGGGTCGAGCATGGAATGATCCCTCCGGCGTTGTGCCGATGCGCTGCTATGTCCAATCCGCTTAGAGCGAAGCGGGAGAGGGTAGTTCGACCGGCCACGGGGTATTGCGGCGAATTTGCGTTGCGAATAAAAAACGCCCGGGCGTGCCGGGCGTTTCTGCGTTGCGTCGCGGGTCGCTCAGGGCTCGTTCGGCAGGGGCGGGAATCCCGCCGGCGCCTTGCGGTGGCGTGTCGACTTCTCATAAGCCGAAGCGATTTTCAACAGCACGGGCTCCGAATAAGGACGTCCGAGAAACTCGAGAGAGACCGGCAGCGCAACGGCTTTCGGCCCTTGCAGATCGCCCGGCTGCACGCTCTTGTCTGGGCGCACGACGGCAACGCGGTCATAGACTTCCTTCGTGAAGCCGGAAGGGACCACGATCGCCGGCAGACCCGAGTTCGGGCTCAGGCGCCACGCGGTCGCCGCGCGCGCATCGAGCACGCGCTGCACCGTCCTGGTGTACTGAACGCCGTCGATGGTCGTGTCCACCTTGTCCGAAGCCGACTTGATGGTGGTCGGCTCGACCGGGTGAGCAAGTATCGGCGCCGGAATCGTCTTGGTCGGATAGACCAGCGCGTCGAGGCGGTGATCGGCCATCACCTTGAACACCAGCATCTGCAGCACCGTCCTGCGTGTATGCCAGCCGCTGATATCGAGCGTGGTGGTCGGGATTTTCTGGATCAGCGGCGTGCCGTCATCCACCTTGGCAAGCCTGCGCGTGACGCTCGCCGCGCCTTCAAGGCGCTCCTTCGCCGGAGCGGAAAAGCCGGCGATCGGCGGATGGTTGTAGAAGACCGCCTTTTGCTGCAGGTCGTCATAGGTCTTGATGTTGGCGTCGCCGCGCTGCTGCAGATAGCGGTTCATCGCATAGACCACTTCGCCCGGGGCGGTCGGCTCGGTCTCCAGCAGCAGCCGGAACAAGGCGTCGGTCGGCAGGCCGCCCGGTTCCGAGGAGAGCTTGACCAGGCTCGCGAGGTTGGAGGTCCCGCCCGGGAACAGATCCTTGTAGGTCTGAACGAGGGTAGGCGCCTCCAGCGCCGGCACGATCTCGGTGATGGCCTCCTTGAACAGCTGGCCGTTGGCGCCGGGGTCGATCACGGTCGCGCCCAGCTTCTTGAGGTCGGCGATCGCTTCGTTGGTGATGCGGATGGAGTCTTCGTCGGCCTTGGTGAAAGGCTGCATCAGTTCACGCACGACGCCGATGCGCATGCCCTTCAGGCTAGTGCCGGCGGCATAGCTGCGGTACGGCTCGCGCGGCATGCGGTCGATGCTGGCGGCGGTCGCCGGATCCTTGGGATCATAGCCGGCGAGCACGCCGAGCACGGTGGCCGCGTCGGCCGTATTGCGGCATAACGTGCCCGGACGGTCACGTGTCAGCGAGGCCGGTATCAGGCCGGAGCGGCTGACCAGGCTGTGGGTTGCGACGATGCCCACCAGGGCATTGTTGGCGGCGGGATTGCGGGCCGAAGGCGCGGTTTCTTCGCCGATCGCGCACATCACCAGGTTGGCGGCCACCGCCGCACCCGATCCGCCGCTGGAGCGGCCGGCGCTGCGCGTCGTGTCGTAGGGATTGCAGCTGGTGCCGCCGCGTGTGCTGCGGTCGCCCGAGGCGTACTCGCCCATGTTGGCCTTGGCGAGAATGATCGCCCCGGCCTTGCGCAGGCGCGCCACGATTTCGGCATCCATGGGCGGCCGGTCGTTGGCATAGTCGGCCATGGCGCCGTCGGTGGTCCGTATGTCCGCGGTGTCGAACTGGTCCTTGATGGCGACCGGAATCCCGTGCAGCGGTCCGACCAGCTTGCCGGTGCGGGCGAATTCGGCGTCGAGCCTCTTCGCGGTTTCCAGCGCGTCCGGCAGGGCGGCATTGTTGTCGGCAGTGTCGGTCTTGGAGCGCTTGCCGCGCAGGTTCAATGTCATCAGCGCATTGACTTGCCCCGCGTTCGCAATCGGAGCGATGTCGCCGAGCTGAAGTCCGGTCGCCGGATCGGCCGCTCCCGAAACGCAGGTGCCGTTATAGGCTTCGATGCGCTTCAGATAAAGATTGACCAGCTGGGTGGCGGTCAATTGTTTTGCGCGCATGGCGCGATGGACATCGTCGATGCTTGCTTCTTCCAGATGAAAGCGGTTCGACGGTTTGTTCGTTGGCCTGTCGGCGGCCAGCGCCGTCGACGCCGGCCCGCCGGCCAGCGGCACCAGCAC
>JAQGLQ010000438.1 GCA_028292785.1 Noviherbaspirillum sp.
ATCATTCGCATAAGCCTGTCCTTCATTCTTCTGGCGTTCGCGATCCTGACCCGCCTTGACCGCGTCATCGAATGCAGCCTGGACCTGCTCGGGAGGTTGCACGTTCTGCATGGTGACGTTAGTGATCTGCACGCCGGATTTATAACGGTCGACGATTTGCTGCATTAACTGATTGACATCGAGCGCTACTTTTTCACGTCCTTCATAGAGCACGAAATCCATTTTGTTTCTGCCAACTATTTCACGAATTGCGGTTTCAGCAACCTGTCGCACCGTTTCTTCCTGATCACGGTTGTTGAAGACCCATTCCGCCGCACTTTTCAGCTTGTACTGCACGGCAAACTGTATGTCGATGATATTTTCATCATCGGTCAGCATCAAAGATTCCTTCGCCTGCTTGTTTTTGAAACTGGACCGATATCCGACTTCGACTGTCCGTACCTGGGAGACGTTAACAACTTCGTGACTCTGAATAGGATAAGGCCAACGCCAGTTGAATCCAGCGGGCGTCATGTGACTGTATTTTCCGAAGGTTAAAACCACTCCGGTCTGGCCTTCCTGCACAATGAAAAAACCGCTTACCAGCCATAGGAACAGAACAATCGCCGCAATCAGGCCAACGCCGACGCCGGCACCCTTCATATCTGGTGTAAAGCCGCCGCCGCTATCTCCGCGTCCTCCCCTGCCGAATAGGCGGTTCAGTCGCTGATTGAAGTCACGCCAGAGCTGATCGAGGTCGGGAGGACCATCGCCCGGCTTTTTATCGTCATTGCTCTGGT
The DNA here is from genome assembly GCA_028292785.1 of Noviherbaspirillum sp. The sequence goes on from JAQGLQ010000438.1 coordinate 780, forward strand.
TCTGGCCGTTGTCCTGTGAGCCGCGACCCCACCGCGGATCGTTCAAGGAAAATTTCAGACCTCTTCTTTTTAACAAAGGATGAAGCATTCTGTGGCTGTCCGGTTATATGAAAGTTGCAATGCTAGTTTTAATTTATGTACGCGCATCTTGAAACTCCGTAACCGGCAAAGCATCAAGACGGGTTCCCAGGCTCTCCCTGGCGAATCCCGCTATGGCATCACGCAGCAGATCAAGGCCGGCGCCACTCTGGGCGCTGATAAAAACACGGCGGATTTTAGCATATTCGTCATGCTCCACCGCCGGCTCCAGCCCGGCGGCATCGATCTTGTTCCACACCAGAATCTGAGGAATGTGGTCGGCACCGATCTCCTTCAACACAGTATTGACCTGCGCGATCTGCTCCATGCGTACCGGACTTGCGGCATCGACCACATGCAAAAGCAGGTCGGCATGAATGGTTTCTTCCAGCGTGGTGCGAAATGCCGCCACTAATTGGTGAGGCAATTCCCGGATGAAACCCACGGTATCCGAGATGACAACATTGCCTGCTTCGCCTAGATAAATGCGTCGGGATGTCGTATCAAGCGTGGCGAAAAGCTGATCCGCCGCATAGGACTGCGCTTTGGTAAGCGCATTGAACAACGTGGATTTTCCGGCGTTCGTATATCCGACCAGCGACACCGAGAAAGTATTGTTGCGATTGCGCGCTCTACGCTGGGTCTCTCGCTGGCGCTGCAGCTTGTCGAGCCTGGAACGTAATGCCTTGACGCGATCCCCCAAAAGCCGCCGGTCGGTTTCCAGCTGCGTTTCACCGGGCCCTCGCAAGCCAATACCGCCCTTCTGCCGTTCCAGGTGTGTCCAACCGCGAATCAGGCGCGTTGCCAGATGCTGCAACTGCGCAAGCTCCACCTGGACCTTACCTTCATGGCTCTTTGCACGCTGGGCGAAAATATCCAGGATCAGGCTTGTCCGATCGATAACACGGACTTTCAGGTGGCGTTCGAGATTGCGCTGTTGAGCGGGCGACAGTGCGTGGTTGAAGAGAACGATCTCGGCTTGATGCTCGGACACTGCCTGCGCAATCTCGTCGGCTTTGCCGGAGCCAACGAACAGCGCAGCGTCGGGGCTTGCCCGCTTACCTATGATGGTGATGACCGGGTCTGCTCCGGCCGATTTTGACAGAAGAGATAATTCTTCGAGACTTGCAGCAAAGTCACCCTTACCGAAGTCAACGCCGACCAATGCAGCGCGCATAGGAAAATTTGCCGATGTAGCGATGTTTTATTCCGCTTCCGAATCAAGGTTCAGGTTAACGGCACGGGCTGGTACGACCGTAGAGATGGCGTGTTTATAGACCATCTGTGTGACGGTATTACGCAGTAGTACAACATATTGATCGAACGATTCAATATGGCCTTGGAGTTTAATCCCATTGACGAGGTAAATCGAAACCGGAACATGCTCTTTACGTAAGGCGTTGAGGAAGGGGTCTTGTAACAATTGCCCTTTGTTGCTCATGGCAGCTCCATTGTGTTGTTGTGATGTGGAGTTGGAGACACTAGATGATTTTTCAAGTGCCTTTTTAATACAACGAATTACGAATGTAATCGATTTCGATGTTTGGTGACAAGAAAAAGGCTATTTTTCACCCTGCTTGTACGGATTCCTACTTGAACGCAACTCAATACGTAATGGAGTCCCGACCAATGAAAAAGTTTCGCGGAAGTGTTTCTCGAGATAGCGCTTGTACTGAGCGTCTATAGCTTCCAGTGCATTGCCGTGAATGACCACGATCGGCGGATTTTGCCCCCCTTGGTGAGCATAGCGAAGCTTGGGTCTGATCGATCCCTTGCGACGTGGTTGCTGATGTTCGACCGCCTCTTCCAACGCACGCGTCAGTTTTGGAGTGGACAAATTCGCCGTCGCCGCCGCGTACGCCGAGTCGATGGATTTCATGAGCGGACCGATGCCCGTCGACTTGAGCGCCGAGATGAAATGAAATTTGGCGAAGGAAAGGAAGCTGAGCTTCCGGTCAATATCCATCTTGATCTCGTCGCGTCTATCGGTCGTCAACCCATCCCACTTGTTGACTCCGACGACCAGCGCCCGGCCGGACTCCAGGATGAAACCCGCAATATGCGCGTCCTGCTCCGAAATATCTTGCTGCGCATCAAGAAGCAGCAACACGACGTTGGCCTCCGAAATCGACTGCAGGGTTTTCACGACTGAAAACTTCTCTATCGCTTCGAACACTTTCCCGCGCCGGCGAATTCCAGCGGTATCGATAAGCGTGTAATGCTTCCCGTCCCGCTCGAAGGGAATTTCGATGGAATCACGCGTCGTGCCGGGCATGTCGAATGCGATGACCCGATCCTCCCCCAGCAAAGTATTGACGAGCGTCGACTTGCCGACATTCGGCCTTCCGACGATTGCGATTTTCACGCCCCGGTCCGCCGATTCGGCGGGCGTCTCGTCCGTAGAACGCTGGGCCTCTGCGGTGTTCAGCGCCTCTTCCACCAAGTCAGCCACGCCGTCGCCATGAGCAGCGGAAATGACGTATGGGTCGCCCATTCCGAGTTCATAGAAATCCGCGGCGACAGCGGTATATTTCATGCCTTCGGATTTATTCACGACGAGCATTACCGATCGTCCCGACTTGCGCAGGAAATCGGTGATGGTCTTGTCGTGGGGAGTCAGCCCTTGGCGACCGTCGACAATGAAAATCACGACATCCGCTTCTGCGACAGCCTGCTTGGTCTGCTTGGCCATCTCATGCATGATGCCTTCCTTGGCAACCGGCTCGAAGCCCCCGGTGTCAATCACAAGGAAGGGTCGCTCGCCGACACGTCCTTCACCATAGTGGCGGTCGCGCGTCAATCCTGGAAGGTCCGCTACGAGTGCGTCCCGTGACCGGGTCAGCCGGTTAAACAAGGTGGATTTACCGACGTTGGGTCGGCCTACTAATGCAATAACCGGCTTCATTGATATTTACTCGGTCGCTAGTGCGACAACCATTCCTGCCTGGGTTTGAAAAATAGCGTGGGAGCCGGAAACGATCGGCGATCCCGCGATGACCGCGCTTCCATCGGTACTGACGCGAGCGAGCATGCTGCCATCCTCTCGCGAAAGAAAATGGATATAGCCTTGACCATCGCCTACGATGACCGCGCGGCCGAATGAGACCGGCGTCGTCAGGCGCCGATTGGCCAAGGCGGTGTTACGCCAGACACCTGCGCCGCTTTCTCGGGCAAATGCGGCAACAGCCCCGCGTTCATCTGCGGCGAATACGAAACGCTCGTCGAGAGAAACGCCAACGTCGCTGGATAACTCCTTCATCCATCTCGGCGTTCCGGTGCCCGCGTCAAAACAGGCAATCCGCCCTTGATAAGCCACGGCGCATACATCGTTCCCCGCCACCGCCGGCGCTCCGGATATATCCGCGATTCTCTCCAGTTCGGTGGTTCCGCGCGGATCACCGACTGCTACCTCCCAGCGGGGGCCGCCGTTAGACAGCGCCAATGCTGCAAGCCGACCGCCGGGCAATGCGATAAACGCGGTAGAGCCGGCGATGACGATACCGGGCGCGCTACGCAAAGTCAGCGGCGGAAGGTTGCGCTGCGCAACCCAACGTCGGGTCCCGGTCTCAGTGTCGTATGCAGCAATCCGGTTGTCCACGCTGCGCACTACGACCAATCCCTGGCCCACCGCCGGCGCCGAAAGAATTTCGCTCGATGCCTGTGTCTTCCAGCGCAACTTGCCGTCTGCGTCAAAAGCCATGAGCACGCCCTTCTCGCCTGCGACAGCGATCGTGCTTCCGTCGCTGCCTACGCCCGCCGTCAGCGGCAGGCCGGCATTGATGCGCCACTGCGTCTCGCCGGTGCTGACATCCAGCCGGCTGACCGACCCATCCGCCGCCGCGACGAACAAGTTGTTGCCGCTCAGGGCAGGAGAAAATGAAAATATGCCGGCCTTGCCGATAGGTGTGGACCACGCGGTCCGGACCTCCATCAACGGCGTGAATTCGACCAGCGCGGCTGGCGGATTGCGTGGCGGAGCCTTGCGCGCGAACGGGTTCAGTGACGAGCAGCCAGCCAATAGAGCCAGCATTCCGATACATGTAATTTTTATGGCACTTCGCATCTTCTCCCCTTTGGCTTTCATCCAACCGCGTTTGCCGGCGCACCGCCACCGATTGCGTCCAGTTTCAGCTGGATCAGTTGTCGGCCCGGATTCTTCTTGTCGGTTTTTTCCAGAGCCGTCCGATATGCAGCGCGCGCCTCTTCGATCTTGTTTTGCGCGGCAAGAATATCTCCCTTGCGGTCCGCAGCCGCGCCGGCGAACTGCGTCGGAAAGTCCGACGAGAGAAGTTTCAATCCTTCGTCATATGCTTTCTCGTCCAGGAAGATGCCGGCCAGCCGGATCTTTGCTACTGCCTTGTATTCATCGTCCTGCGCCTTGTCGATCACCCATTGCAACTGGGTCTTGGCGGCTTTCAGGTCCCCAGCGTCGAAGGCGGTCTTGGCGGCGGCAAGCGCTGCCATCTGCGCATACGCCGTTCTTCCGAACTTGTCGGTCATATCGGTTGCGGCACGCTGGACCTTCGCATTATCCTTCGCGACCATTGCCTTCTGCAGCTCGTCGTAAAGCTGGGCTGCCTGCACGGACTGGTTTCGTGCGTAATATTTCCATCCGGACCACGCGGAATAAGCCGCCAGCGCGAGAATCAGCAGCCATGTGACCAGGTTGCCGTACTGCTTCCACCACGCTTTCAGCGTGGCGAGTTGTTCCTGTTCTTCGAGATCGTATGCCATGATGACTTGGTAGTCCTGGTAATTGTTTTAATGGAGATGCTGGTGTTCGGAATGGTCGCAATCATCGCCGCAGGTCATCTGACTCAGGAGATGATCGGTGAGGGATTCGAATGGAACCGTGGTCTGGTTGCTCTCGCCCGCCCCGGAGCGCAGCGTCTTTACCGTGGCCGTTGCGTTCGCGACTTCGTCTTCGCCCAGGATCACCGCATAGGCAGCCCCGCTTGCGTCAGCTCGCTTCATCTGCGACTTGAAACTTCCGCCGGACCCCGCGGAGGCGCAGTGCAGTACTACGTCGAGGCCGGCATCGCGCAGCCGTTCTGCGGCAACTGACGCCTGCATCTGTGCGGCGTCGCCCTGGTGCACCACATAGACGTCGCACTGATTGGGTGCGAATTGTTCCCCGTTTGCTTTCAGAAGCTCCAGCAGGCGCTCTACGCCAATGGCGAAGCCGCATGCCGGCGTCGGCTTCCCGCCAAACATTTCAACGAGCGGATCATAGCGCCCGCCGCCGCACACCGTGCCCTGCGATCCAAGCTGATCGGTGACCCATTCGAATACCGTCCTGTTGTAGTAATCCATACCACGCACCAGGCGGGGATTGACCGTATACGGAATATTGTGATGTCGCAGAATCTTCTGCACACCTTCGAAATGCGCTCGCGATTCCTCACCGAGGTAATCGAGCAGCTTGGGCGCATTGTTGACCATTTCCTGCATCGCCGGATTCTTGGTGTCCAGGATGCGCAAGGGATTTGTATGAAGGCGCCTTTGGGCATCAGCGTCCAGCAACTCCTTGTACTGTTCGAAATAGGCGACCAGATCGGCGCGATGCTTGTTCCGTTCTTCCGCATCCCCTATCGAATTCAGCTCGAGCTTGATGCCCTGCAGGCCAAGGTCGTCCCATAAACGCTGGCAAAGCATGATCAGTTCCGCATCGATATCGGGACCGGTAAAGCCGATCGCTTCTGCGCCAACCTGATGGAATTGCCGATAGCGGCCACGTTGCGGCCTCTCGTGCCGAAACATCGGGCCGACGTACCAGAGGCGTTTGGGCCCATCGTAGGTGAGGTTATGCTCGAGCACGGCGCGCACCACGCCGGCCGTGCTCTCCGGCCGCAGCGTCAGCGCGTCGCCATTCATCGAGTCGACGAAGGAGTACATTTCCTTTTCGACGATGTCCGTCACCGCGCCCAGTCCTCGGGCGAACAGCGCGGTCGGTTCGACGATAGGAGTCCGGATCTGCTGAAAGCCATAGCTCTTCAGGACCGACTGGACGGTGTTCTCGAATAACTCCCATAGGGGAGCGTCGGCCGGAAGGATGTCGTTCATCCCTTTCACACCGACGATTTTTTCTGATTTCTTGTTTTCTGACATGCTGATTGGGCGACCGCTGTACGGCTCGGTTAAGCCGAGGCCGCCTCTTTTCCATAATGGTTTTTTACGTAATCCAGTACGATGGCCTGGAAATCCTCTGCAATGCGCTCGCCGCGCAAGGTCACTGTCTTCTGCCCGTCG
>JAQGLQ010000475.1 GCA_028292785.1 Noviherbaspirillum sp.
GCAATGTGAGGTTGCCGCTCACGGTGTCGCTGGTGATGATGTTCAGGCCTGTAAAGTCTGCAATGACTTGCAGCACGGCCCGCACTTCGACGTTCTGGAAATTGAGCGACAAGCGCTCGCCGCGGTACCCTTGCGCACCCTGGGCCAACCTGCTGGAATCTTCCTTGACCGGTTTGACATCGATGATCAGCTGAGAATCGCTCTGGTATGCACTATGCTCCCACACGCCTTTCGGCTCGATCACCATGCGCACGTTCTCGCCTTGCGGAGTCGTCGTGATGGTTTGCACGGGGGTGCCAAAGTCGGTTACGTCGAGACGCCGGCGCAGTACTTCGGGCAAAGTGGTTTTTGCAAAATCGACCACGATCCTCTGGCCTTGCTGTTTGACGTCGACCGCGGTCTGATTGGTCGGCAGGTCGATGACGACGCGACCTTCCCCGCCCGTGCCGCGACGAAAGTCGATATCGCGCAGCGCGTGCATGCCGGCGGCTGGCGGGCTGCTTGCAATCGCCGGCGCGGACGAAACCGGCAAGCCGGATCCATTGACCGCGGTTGCAACACCCCCCGAACCATCGATGGTCACGATTACCATATTGCCCTCTACCGCTGTCGCATAATTCAGCGGGCGGCCCAGGTTGAACACGAGGCGAGAGCGGTCACCGGCCTGCACCACATTCACATTACGCACTTCTCCAAGGCCGATTTCCTGAGTGGCCTTGCCGATCGCATTGCCGGTGCCAGCGAAATCCAGCGCAATGCGCGCGGGGTTAGTGACGGAAAAGCCAATCGGCGGTTTGACGACCGGACGCTTCATCGAAATTTTCACGATGACGTTGGCACCCTGCTGGTTCGCGCTGATCGACTCGATCGAGTTTTCCTGCGCGAGAGCAACGCTGCAAATGCCCGCGAGGCAGACAAAGACGCCGTGATGCAGAGCCTTGCGCACGAGTGCGGCGAAACCCGCCCGTTGTGTGGATATCGTTATCATTTTTTGCTCTCTTGTAGCTTGCTCTCTTGTAGCTCTAACTTGGCTTTGCGTTCAACCCATTCGCCGGCGGCGTCCCGAACGATTTCCTTAAGCTGGACTTCCGAATCGGTAATCTTGGTAATCATGCCGAGGTTCTGTCCTATGTAATTTCCCACTTTGGCCTGGAAAACCGATTTGTCGACTTGCAGGAGCGCATAGCTCAAGCCGGGCTTTTCCAGTGTCCCCACCATGACGATAGTGTCGAGCGGATAAGCTTCCAGCACTTCCTTGCGGCGATCGAGATCGGGCTTGAGGCCATTGCCGGAATTCGCCTGGAGCTTGGCGAGCGCAACGGACAGCTTGGCGGGGCTGTACGGGTCCACCTGGTCTTTTGCGCTATAGGTGAACGGCGAGAATTTCTTTGGTTCCGCGATCTTCGGCACAATGCTTTTGGTTTCCCGACGCACGTCATCCATCCACTGCTTTACTTCATGCACACCGCCGTCTCCGCAACCGGACAAGCCGAAGGACACGAAAACGAGAAGCGTTGGCAGCGCCAAACGAATCACGGTCATTTTTTCGCTCCTTTCGGCGCCGCCGCCTTGCGTTGCGCCGCGACTTCATCCTTGTCGAGGTAACGGAAGGTCTTGGCAACGGTATCGAGAGTGAGCGTGCCATCCTTGCCGGCGACAAGATTCAAATTATTGAGGGTAACGATGCGGGGGAGATTGGCGATGTCGCTGGTGAATGAGCCGACATCATGGTAGTTGCCGCTTACCTTGATATTGATGGGCAATTCGGCGTAATAGTCTTTCACGACAACCTGTCCTGGCTTGAACAGTTCAAACTGCAAGCCGCGACCGAGCCCGGCCTGATTGATGTCCGAGAGCAGGGCATCCATTTCAGCCTTGCTCGGCAGCTGCTTTTCGAGAGTCGACACATATTCGCCGACCTGAGCCTTCTGCTTGCGCAAGGCTTCCAGGTTGATTGCCTGCTGCACCTTGGTCTTGTATTCGTCGCGCAGTTTCTGTTCTTCCTCGACGCCTTGATTAAGCACTTCCTGCTGCCCATCGAGGTACGCGAACCATCCCAAAATCAATACTACGAGCATCATGCCGAACCCACAAAACAGCTGCGGGATCAGCGGCCACTGGCCTGGATGGCGTCCATTCAGGCCGCTGAACTGCGCGCTCAGCGATGCTCCGATGTTTTTCAGATTTGCCATGACGCGTCTTTCATATCAGGGTTTCCAGGCCACGGCACTGTCTGGCACAACATCCGCGGCAGGCGTCGCTCCGGCATCCTTGTCGCGCGGCCGCTTGATGCCGACGTTGACGGTAAAGTCGAAAACCCGTTTCGAATCCTTGCCCGCGCCGACCGCAGTCGAACGAATCTCGATAAGATCGGGGCGCTCGAGCCACGGCGAATTGGTGCCAAGATTGCGTAACAGCTCGGATACCCGTTCATTCGACTGCGCATAGCCGTTGAGGACCACGCGCTGATTTTCCTGCTTGAATGCCCGTAGATATATACCCTCGGGCACCTGCTTGACCAGTTCATCCATCAGATAAACAGGTTGATTGCGGTCGCTTTGCAAATCCTCGACTGCCTGCTGCCGCGCCTTGAGCGCCTCGATTTCCTGCTTGAGCGTGGCAATTTCCTTGATCTGCTTATCAAGACGGATGTTTTCAGCCTTGATGAACTCGTTACGTTGGGTCTGATCGGCGATCTGAGCGGCCATCACCCCGGCTATGCCAAGCACGATGCCGCCCCCGATCAGCGCCGACAGGAGCAGCATCCTGACGAACGCGGCTCTGCGCTGTCTGCGACGTTCCTCTCGATGAGGCAGGAGATTGATTCTAATCATGAGTCAAACCTCCGCATCGCGAGGCCGCATGCGACAAGGAATGCTGGCGCTTCCGCACGCAGCTGTTTCTCGCGCACCCCGGGCGCGAACTGCATGCCCTTGAAAGGACTGATGACGTCAGCGGGAATCTTGGTACGGTCGGTTACCAGTCCCGCCAGGCCGGGGATGATCGCGCAGCCGCCGGCGAGAAAGATCTGATCGATCTTGGTGTACGGTGTGGAGGTGAAAAAAAACTGGATGGCGCGGGTCACTTCCAGGGCGGCGTTTTCCATGAACGGATGGAGCAGCTCGCGTTCGTAGCCTTCCGGCAGGTCGCCGATTTTTTTCTTGGCCTCGGCATCCTCAAAGGACAAGCCGTAGGTTCGCACGATATCCTGCGTCAATTGAACGCCGCCGAATGGTTGCTCACGTTCATAGATGGTCTGCCCGTCGAGCATCACGGATACATGCGTAACCTGGGCGCCGATCTGGAACAGCGCAACCGCTTGGCCCCGCCCTCCTTCTGGCATCTGGGTGGTGACGCGGTCGACCACCGAACGCGCGGCATAGGATTCAATATCCATGATGGTTGGTCTCAGTCCCGCTGCTTCGGCGACCGCAACCCGGTCCTCGACCTTTTCCTTGCGTGTCGCGGCGAGAAGCACTTCGACGTCGTCCGGCGCATTTTGAGCCGGACCCACAATATCGAAGTCAAGACTGACTTCGTCGAGCGCAAAAGGAATGTATTGATTGGCTTCGCTCTCGACCTGAATTTCGAGCTCATCTTCGTCCAGGCCTCCTGGCAGAATGAGCTTTTTGGTAATTACCGACGCCGGAGGCATGCCGAGAGCGACGATCCGGGCGCGCGTTCCACTTTTTTTCCAGACTCGGCGTATGGCCTCGGCTACCTGATCAATATTTTCAATATTGCCATCCACTACCGCTCCACGCGGCAGTGGCTCCGCAGCGAAACGCTCAACGCGGAACTCATTCCTGCCCAAGTCCGACAACTCAACGAGCTTCACGCCGGATGTACTAATGTCGAGGCCGATCATTGGCGGATTCTTCTTGCTGACCAGCCATCCTATTTCTAGCGCCAAGGTCTGCTCTCCCAAGAATGTGGACTATTGCGTGAACGCATGACTTTTTTAGTGGTCGAACAGTTCGAAAAAACAATCCGCATCGAAAAATTCTTTTAAAAACCTATATTTAGGCGACAACTTACCAAGTTACGTTAAATCCTAGCAACAAGGTTTGGATACTGTAAAGCATTTTTCCGTACGGAAACATAATTGCGTTGCCAAATCTCCACTTGCCGCCTATTGACTACGTCGCCACCTAATATTTTTTTGGCGGGCGGCGCGCCGCTATAATGCGGTGGATAACCGTTCTTTATCTTTGATCTCTGCATGGCATCTAAAAAACCCCAAGGCGGCTCTCCCAAGGGGGCGCCGAAGCCCAGACGCTCGACGGTTTCCCGCGTCGTCCGCAGCTTTATCGGCGCGACCGCCGGACTTGCCTTGGCAGGCGTTCTCATTGTCGGGTTCGCTCTCGCGATGGCCTACCCCAATCTCCCCCCGCTGGATTCGATCACCGACTATCGCCCCAAGATACCGCTGCGGATTTTCTCGGCCGACAACGTGCTGATCGGCGAATTCGGTGAGGAGCGGCGCAATCTGGTGCGCATCAAGGATGTGCCTGACATGATGAAGAAAGCGGTCCTGGCGATTGAAGACGACCGCTTCTATGATCACGGCGGCGTGGATTACCTCGGCATTGCGCGCGCGGCCTTGCATAATCTGACCAGCAGTTCGAAACAGGGCGCTTCCACCATTACCCAGCAGGTTGCCCGTAACTTTTTCTTGTCGAGCGAGCAAACCTTCAAGCGGAAGGTGTATGAAATCCTTCTGGCCTGGAAAATCGAGCAAAATCTTTCCAAGGATCAGATTCTGGAAATCTACATGAACCAGATCTATCTTGGTCAGCGCGCATACGGCTTCTCGTCGGCGGCGCAGATTTATTTCGGCAAGAAACTGCAAGACCTCACGGTGGCCGAAGCGGCGATGCTGGCAGGCCTTCCGAAAGCGCCATCGGCCTATAACCCGGTCGCCAATCCGAAGCGCGCGCGCGCGCGTCAGCAATACATCCTGCTGCGCATGCATAACCTCGGCTACATCACCGACGCCGAATATGAAGCGGCCAAAGACCAGGTTCTCAAGGTGAAGACCGACAGCAGCGAATTCGGCGTGCATGCGGAATATGTCGCCGAAATGACGCGCCAGCTCGTCTACGAGCAGTACAAGGAAGAAACATATACGCGCGGCCTGAACGTCTACACAACCATCACCAAGGCCGACCAGGACGCCGCCTACATCGCATTGCGGCGGGGTGTGATGGACTATGAAAAGCGCCATGGTTATCGCGGCCCGGAAGGTTACATGGATCTGCCGAGCTCCAAGGAAGAACTCGACAATGCGATCGAGGTGGAGCTTGCCGAGCATCCCGACAGCGATGACATTGTCGCCGCGGTTGTGCTGGAAGCCTCGCCCAAGAACGTGCGCGCTGTCCTTTCCTCAGGCGAGGAAATCAATATCACCGGCAGCGGCTTGAGCTTCGCAACCAGCCTCCTGAGTGAAAAGGCGGCGCCGAACAGGCGCGTCAAGCGCGGCGCGATCATTCGCGTCACGCAGGAAAATCGCGTGTGGACCATCACTCAGATGCCGGAAGTGGAGTCCGCATTCGTCGCGGCAAACGCCGAAGACGGCGCAATCCGCGCGCTCATCGGCGGCTTCGACTTCAGCCGCAACAAATTCAATCACGTGACTCAGGCGTGGCGCCAGCCCGGTTCCTCGTTCAAGCCTTTCATCTATTCGGCTTCGCTCGAAAAGGGATTGTCGCCCGCGACCATCATCAATGATTCGCCGCTCAGCTTCGACGCCGGCCAGACCGGCGGCCAAGCATGGGAACCGAAGAACTACGACGGAAAATACGATGGGCCGATGACGATGCGCAAAGGCTTGACCAAGTCGAAGAACATGGTTTCGATCCGCATCCTGCACAAGATCGGAGCCAAGTACGGACAGG
>JAQGLQ010000490.1 GCA_028292785.1 Noviherbaspirillum sp.
CGACGGCTTCCCGGAACTGTCCTGCGTACGGAACGATCAATACCGGCCGCCCGGTAGTGCTCACAACGTTTTCCGGCAGATGGCGCAGCGTTGCGACCGCCGCATCGTCCGGGTCATTCTGCCCGAGCACGACCAGATCGTTGGAACGGGCCAGCATCCCGAAGCCATCACCGTACGCTTCATCGACTGCATGGGTTTCCCGGCGCTGAACATTCAGTTCGCGCGCGACTCTCTCGAATTCGAACAGCGCATCGCTGGCGCTTTTCCGCAGCGCCTGAATCTGTGCGGCGAGATGGTTCGTGATGTCGGGATCGTAGCCGTTGACCAGTGCAGCCTGCTCGATGAAAGCGGACTCGCCGGTAATCGCCGCGCCGACCAGCAGCGCGTCTTCCCGGTTCGCAATTTGTGCGGCGATGCGAATGCGTTCGCGTACATTCCGCGTGTTGTCAGCATGGACAAGAATGCTTCGGTAAGACATGCCGCACCGTGACGCCGTAGGCGGAAAGATGCCGCCGCGGCTTGCGTTTCTCTTCATATGCTTAGAGCCTACGACCCGCGAATCAATCGCGAATGCGGGGCCAACGTTCAGTCCTGATTGATCCATATCAAGCCAGGAGTAGAGGCGAATTTGCATAGTGCATGCAAATTCGCTGCGCCAAGGCCTTGCATCAACCTTATATTGAGGCGACCAATGAGCATCCGCAACCTGAAGCACCTGTTCGAACCGCGATCGATCGCCGTGATCGGTGCCTCGGACGAGGCCCACAGCGTCGGCGCGACCGTGCTGAACAACCTGGTCATAGGCGGATTCGGGGGACAGATCATGCCCGTCAACCCGGAGCACGACAGCCTTTGCGGCCTCGATGTGTTCGCCGACATCGAACATCTTCCGGCCGTGCCGGATCTCGCGGTGATCTGCACGCCGCCGCACACCGTGCCCGACCTCATCCGCCAGCTCGGCATGCGGGGTGTAAAAGCCGCCATCGTGCTGACCTCGGGGTCGCTGGCGGCAGACAGCATGCCGGGCAAGTCCATGACGCAAGAGATACTTGGCGCGGCGAAGCCGCACCTGCTGCGCATACTCGGGCCGAACAGCGTCGGCTTGCTCGTGCCGGCCATCGGGCTCAATGCCAGTATTGCGCACACCGCGGCGGCGCCCGGCAAGGTGGCTTTCGTGTCGCAGTCGGGGGCCATGGCCTCGGGAGTGCTCGACTGGGCGAAGTCGCGCGGGATCGGTTTTTCCAAATTCATTTCACTCGGCGATAGCGCCGATGTCGACTTCGGTGATGTGCTGGACTATCTTGCGAGCGATGCGGATACTCGCGCGATTCTTCTCTATGTGGAGGGAATTTCGTCGGCGCGCAAATTCATGTCGGCGGCGCGCGCCGCGGCGCGCAGCAAGCCGACGCTGGTTATCAAGGCCGGGCGGGCGCCGGAAGCGGCGCGGGCGGCGGCCATGTCCCATACCGGGGCGCTGGCCGGTTCCGATGAGGTGTACGACGCCGCCATCCGCCGCGCCGGCATGCTGCGCGTCTATTCGACGGAAGACCTGTTCGACGCGGTGGAAACCCTGGCACGTGCGCGTCCGCTTGGCGGTGACCGGCTGGCGATCATGAGCAATGGCGGCGGCCCTGGCGTGATGGCGACCGATCACTTGATGATGAAAGGCGGGCAGCTGTCGAGGCTGTCGGAACAAACCATGCGCAGCCTCAACGAATTCCTGCCGCCGAACTGGTCGCATGGCAACCCGGTCGACATGATCGGCGACGCCGCGCCGCGGCGCTATGTGCAAACCCTCGAGACCCTGCTGAACGATGCGGAAGTCGATGCCGTTCTCTTCATCCATGCGCCGACGGCGCTGGTGCCCAGCGTCGATGTGGCGTCCGCGGTGGCGCCGATCGCCAAAAAAGTAAGCCGCAACGTGCTCGCCTGCTGGCTCGGCGGCGAATCCGTGGCGCCGGCGCGCGCCACGTTTTTTCAGGCCGGCATCCCGACTTACGACACGCCTGAAAAGGCGGTGCGCGGCTTCATGCAGATGGTGCATTACCGGCGCAACCAGGAGTTGCTGAGAGAGGTTCCGCCATCGACATCGACAGCTTCTACCGAGGACCGCACAAAGGCCGAAAATATCGTGCGCGGCGCACTGGCCGCCGGCAGGAATCTGTTATCCGAGCAGGAATCGAAACAGGTGCTTGCCGCCTACGCCATCCCGGTGGTCGAAACACGCATTGCTACGACGGCCGATGAGGCGGTGCGGGTGGCTGCCGAGATCGGTTTTCCGGTCGCGCTCAAGATCATGTCGCCCGATGTGGTGCACAAGTCGGACGTCGGCGGCGTCGCGCTTGACCTGGAAGATGCACGCGCTGTCAGGGCGGTCGCGATGCGGATGTCGAGCCGCGTGCGCGAACTGCGGCCCGATGCGCGGTTGCAGGGATTCACGGTACAGCGCATGGCGCGGCGGCCCGAAGGACGGGAGCTCATCGTCGGCGTCGCAACCGATCCCGTGTTCGGGCCGGTCATCCTGTTCGGGCAGGGTGGAGTCGAAGTCGAAATCACCAGGGATCATGCCGTCGCTCTGCCTCCGTTGAACATGGTGCTGGCACGCGACCTGGTTTCTCGCACCCGTGTATCGAGGTTGCTGGCCGGCTTTCGGAACCGCCCGCCGGCGGATGTCGACGCCATCTGCCGCACGCTCATCCATGTCTCGCGGATGATCGTCGATATTCCGGAAATCGTCGAACTCGACATCAATCCTTTACTGGTCGATGCCGGCGGCGTCATAGCTCTCGATGCGCGCATGCGCGTGGCGCCTGCCGCCGGGACGGGAGTCGATCGCCTTGCAATCCGGCCCTATCCGGCCGAGCTGGAAGAATACGTGGACTGGAACGGCGAGCCGCTGCTGGTACGGCCGGTGCGGCCCGAGGACGGTCAGCAGCACCTTGCGTTTTTCAATGCGCTCGATCAGGAAGACATCCGCTATCGGATTTTTACCCGGATGCGCGAACTGCAGCCCTCGCAGCTGGCGCGCCTGACCCAGATCGATTACGACCGCGAGATGGCTTTCATCGCGGTCAGGAGACGGCCCGACGGCGAGTTGGAAACCCTGGGAGTGGCGCGCGCCATTTCC
>JAQGLQ010000491.1 GCA_028292785.1 Noviherbaspirillum sp.
AATCGAAAACTATTTCGGTTTTCCGACGGGTATCTCAGGATTGGCGTTGGCCGGACGCGGCTTTTCGCAAGCGCGGAAATTCGGCGCCGAGGTCGCGGTGCCGGTCGAAGTCACACGGCTGGAATGCGCCTCCGGCGAAGGCGCTCAACGCCAGCGCTACGCCATCGAACTCGACGACGGCGCGCGTATCGATGCGCGCGCTGTCATCGTCGCGACCGGGGCGCGCTACCGCAAGCCGAACCTCGCGCATCTGGAAGCGTACGAAGGACGTGGCGTGTACTACGCTGTCTCCTTCATGGAAGCGACGCTCTGCTCCGGGCAGGAAGTGATCATCGTCGGCGGCGGCAACTCGGCTGGACAGGGAGCACTTTTCCTGTCGAGGCACGCCCGCCACGTTCATATGATGGTGCGCGGCCAGGGCCTTGCCGCCAGCATGTCGCGGTATCTGATTCAACGTCTGCAGGCTGTATCCAACGTCACGATCCATACGAATACCGAGCTGGTCGAGCTGATCGGCGAAGCGGATTTGCAACGGGTCCGCTTCCGCCACGGAAGCCACGAGATCGAAGAAAGCGCCATCGAGCATGTGTTTCTGTTTCTGGGCGCCGAGCCGAACACCGGTTGGCTCGACAGCCGCGTTGCGCTGGACAACAAGGGCTTCGTCCTGACCGGACCGGCATTGCCCCCGGCATCATGGAAACTGAAGCGCGCGCCCTATTCGCTTGAAACCAGCCGTCCGGGGATATTTGCTGTCGGCGATGTACGAAGCAATTCCGTCAAGCGCGTGGCGACCGCCGTGGGAGAAGGAGCGGCGGCGGTGCAATCGCTCCACGAGGTGCTGTCGCTACAGAGTTCGTTGCCCGCGCAGCTTTGATGGCAAGAGAATGCAGCCGCGGCCGGGCAGACCGGCGCGCCGGGAAGTTTTCGATATTCAGTCTTGCGCCGGTCCGCCGGCACGTCCGTGAAGATATACCTCCCGCGCAGCGGGAACGCCACAGCATTGTCGAGCTGCTTTTCCAGATCCTCGTGCAAATGTCTTGTTGCATGTCTGAGAACGTCGAGCGCGTTCGTCATCGCCAATGTCTCCGTCGAGTGTGTGTGCATGCGGACTGGGTACAGTCCATTCCGCCGCGCGCCATTCCACCGATTTCGGTGGAAGCGGATGGAACGGCCCGGTTTGAGTTGTGCGGCTTGGTTGTGCGACTTAATCGGGCTTACGAAGCATCTTTATGACTTCCGACATGCGGTATGGCTTGTTTATCAGGTCGAAATCACCGAGGCCGGAATTTGTCTTGGCCTGGGAAGAAACGGGATATCCGGACGCCAGGATGACCTTGATGCCGGGAACAAGTCTGCGGGCCTCTTGTCCGAGTGCGACACCGTCCATGCCCGGCATGACGACATCGGTGAACAATACAGAGATGTCCGGCGTTCGCTTCAGTATTTCGACGGCGCTCATCCCGCTGTTGGCCGACAGTACGTCGTATCCCATGTTCCGGAAGAGTTCGGCTGCGACATCCAATACGTCCGGCTGGTCATCAACGACCAGCGCCTTGTCGTTGCCGGCATTGGTGTCGGTGGAAGCGGTATCTGCGTCACCGGCGGCCGCGAGCGCCGGCAGATACAATAAAACACGCGTACCCCGGTCGACGGCGGTCTCCAGTGCCATGTCGCCCCCCGACTGGTGAACGAAGCCGTACACCTGACTCAAGCCCAGGCCGGTTCCTTTGCCCAGACCCTTGGTCGTGAAAAAGGGGTCTATCGCGCGGGATGCGACATCGGCCGACATCCCGGTGCCGGTGTCCTCCACCGTCAGCCTGACAAATCGCCCTGCCGGCAGACTACCGACTTGATGTTCAGCGAGCTCGACATTTTCAGTCACGACGGTCAGGGCGCCCCCCTCGGGCATCGCATCGCGCGCATTGCCCACGAGGTTCAACAGCGCCGCTTCGAACTGGGTCGCATCGATAAGCACCGGACTGAGCTGTCGGGCCAGCTTCAGTTCAAACTGAATGCTCCCATTGATGGCCCGGCGCAGAACTGCTTCGAAGCTGCCAATGACCTGATTCAGATTGTATTTATCCTGCCGCAGCGGCTGCTTGCGAGCGAACGATAGAAGCTGCTGGGTCAGCGTTGCGCCACGGGCGGCAGCCCGCCGCATGCTTTCGAGCGTCCTGACACCGGCGGGACTCTGTACCTCTCTCGAAATCAGTTCCATGCCGCTGACCACGACCGCGAGCAGGTTGTTGAAGTCGTGCGCCACGCCGCCGGTCAGCTTGCCGATGGCTTCCATTTTTTGCGACTGGAATAATGCTTCCCTGGCGCGCTCGAGGGTGATCGCGGCTTCCCGCCTTTCGGTGATGTCACGGGTGACCTTGGCAAAACCGATCAGTTCGCCGAAGGTATTGCGAATCGGGTCGATCACCACGTGCGCCCAGAATGTCGAACCATCCTTCCGCACACGCCGGCCTTCGCTTTCGAATCGATTTTCCCTGGCGGCGATCTCCAATGCTTTCGCCGGCATGCCGCTGGCACGATCTTCCTCGGTATAGAAGCGGGAAAAATGGGTTCCCACCACTTCATCGTGGGTATAACCTTTAATGCGTTCGGCGCCGGCATTCCAGTTGGTGATTTCGCCGGACAGC
>JAQGLQ010000512.1 GCA_028292785.1 Noviherbaspirillum sp.
GATAGACCGCCGGCTGGGTCAGCAGAAGTTCGGCCCGCTCCGCCCACAGGTTGACGTCGAGTGGACAGACAAAACCGTTTTCGCCATCGATCACGAGTTCGTCGGCGACGCCCGCATGCGGAGATACGAGCACCGGCAGGCCGGCCGCGCATGCTTCGTTCGCGACCACTCCCCAGACGTCGGCCAGCGTCGGAAACAGGAAAATCATGGCGGAGCGATACAGCGCCGGCAATTCATGCTGCGCCGCAAAGCCGTGGAATTCCGCATCCACAAGTTCGACATGCTGCGCCGCTTCGTTCCTGACCATCTCTTCCTCGGGGCCGGAACCGACGAACAGGATTCTGACCTTCCGGCCGAGTCGCTGCGCCACTTCTTTCGCGACGCGCAGGGCGAACAGCGGATTTTTCGCCTCGACGATGCGCGCGCAAAAGATGAAATCGAAACGCTTTTCCTCATCGATCGCTTGCGGCAGGTAAGCCTCGTTGTCGATGCACAGGCAGGACTGGAAGCAGTCGCCGGACGCAATGCCATAGCTTTCATACAGCCGCTGCCCGCCGGCGCTGGCCGCCACGAAGGCCTGCGAACGGGCATAGACGATGCGGCGGATGAGCTTGTGCGGCGTGCTCAATCCTTCTTCCGACACGTCGGTGCCGTCGGTCATGGGAACATGCATCACGCCTTTTGCCAGCGCATATCCGAAGGCATACAGGTAGGTGGGATTGAAGCCGGTCGTGACCACGACTTCCGGCGCGAACCGGTTCAGCGCGGAAACCACATCGAAATTGTTATGGATGAAATTATCCCCGCGCGTGACGAAGCGCTCGCGCAGGAAAACGTGGTTGAAGTCGAGCGGGGGAAGCTTCCATTCGCGGTTCGGTTCTCGGCGGCTGCAGAAGATCACTTGCAGGTCGATATCCGGCATTCGGCCGATCTTTTCATAGATCGGGATCCGGAACGGCGGCGGATGATTCGTAATGATCGCAATTTTCAGCGCCGGACCGCTGCGCGTACTTTTGCTGTAATTACTGATCGGTTCCACGGGCGCGAGGTGAACTCTGTTATCTGTGTTTCGGTGCATGAGGATTCTAATAATTGATTTGGCAGTTACCGCAGCGCGACGCCCGCGATTCCACTTGATAAGAAGTCTGCACGGAAAATTCCGATTGCTTATTGACTAGAGTCTAGAGACGGTTATCAAAATTGCCGGAAGCCTCAAAGGTGTTCCCACCGGTTTCCGGGACATGAAAATCCAGGAGCCGTAAACGGTCCGTGCACAGGCATTTCGCTGCGCTGCGCAACGGCGTTGCCATGCGAAGCCGCACAGCCGGCAAGGCTCCGGGCCGGACCTTTTATTGTCTTTGCGGTTTCACGGGAGCCGTCGGCGCGGTCGCGCCATCCTTGGCCCTGGTGCGCCTCCAGCCAACCAGACCGTCAAGCCGGCCGAGGAGTATCGCGTATCCGTAAGCCAGATCGGTACCGAAGGAGCCCTTCAGCAGCGGGCGCATCACGGGTGAGACCAAGCCGCGGGCGATCACCCAAAACGGCAACTTGTGTTTCGCGTACAACGCGCCCGTGCCACGCGCACGGTGGCGAATTGCGACGCGCGCCTGCGGCGTGGTCTCGGGCTTGTCTCTGGAGACGGCATGATGCACTTCCGCTTCCGGAAGATAAGTGAGGAGTGCCCCGGAACGCAGGGCGCGCAGGACGAAGTCGGTTTCCTCGCCCGCGCCGAACCATTGGCCGACTCCGAGCCGGCTGTCGAACCCGCCGATTTTCTTGAAGAGCGATCGGTGGCAGAACAAGGTGATCGAGCTCACCGGAACATCGCGGAAAGCCGCGCTGCGTTTCCAGCTCAGCTTGGCCGCATGCAGCGGCTGCTCGGCCTGTTCCACCCAGCGCACTACGACGCCGCCAGGCTTGTCGGTGCGCGAAAACCTTTTTACGACAAGTTCCAGCACCGACGGGTCGTACCAGCAATCGTCATCCGGGAAGCCGATCCATTCGCCGAGCGCGGCTTCGATGCCGGCGTTGCGGGCCGCCGCCAGGTTGGCCGGAAAGTGCTTCATGTGCTTGACCGAGATGCCGAGATACTTGGCGCGCTCCAGATGCGGCTGGACACGGTCGTCGTTATTCTGATCGACGACGATCACTTCGAAATTGGCATAGGTCTGGGAAGCCAGTGAGTCGAACAGGCGATTCAACTGGTCTGTACGGCCCACCGTCGCCAGTATCAGCGAAATGTCCGGCATTCTCATGCTTGCACCTCCGTTTGCGGCGCTGTCGATTGCAGCAGCCTTTGTTTTCTCACAAAGTAGCGCGCATAGTGCAGCGTGCGCGTCACCGGGTTGATGCCCGCATGCGACATGCGGACCCGGAAATCCTCCTCCATCGCCGGGATCTGATCGCGCGTCGACAGACTGCCGTCATGCTCCCGGAAGGCGGCCAGCGGTTCGTCGAGCTGGACCGGGTCGCCCAGCTTCGCAAGCTTGAGCCAGAGATCGTAATCCATCGCATACTTCAGGCCGGTATCGAACCCGCCGGTGCGCAGCAGCGCTTCGCGGCGCACGAAGGTGGCTGGATGGGGAATGAAATTGTTGTTCAGAAGACGCGAACGGCTATAGCGGGGTGAGATGAATTTCTCGGCTTCGAGACGATTGCCGACATCGCGCAGGATGCGGCCGAAAAGCCATTCGCGGCCGGTCGCTTCCAGATGCTTCGCTGCCGTCGACACGACCTTGTCGTTCAGATAATAGTCGTCCGAATGCAGATGCGCGACCACATCGCCGGTGGCGGCCATGATGCCTTCATTCATCGCGCGGCTGATGCCGCCGCGAATATTTTCGAGAAGGGTGTAGGGCCGCGGCAGGGCGCGGATTTTTTCCAGCGTACCGTCGGTAGAGCCGCCGTCCACGAAAATGTATTCGATGTCGGGATGGTCCTGCTTCAATACCGAAGCGATCGATTGATCCACATAGGCTGCACTGTTCCATGTGCAGGTGATGATCGAAAACTTGAGCGACATAGATTGACCTGTCAGATTAAGGGATGGCCCGGAGGCAAACGATAAATGTGCAGCAGTTGCCGGACCGCATGGTCCGCACCGCCCAGTCCGTCCGGTACCACGCCATAGCTGGCGCGCGTTTCGAACGTGACGAGATCCGTTACAAGAGATCGCATGTCGGCGTGCAGGCGCAGCTGGTCGGGCGAAGCGGCATAAATGTCCAGTTCCGGAGTTCCGCCGAGCGCAAGCGCAAAGGTCGGTTTGCCCAGCAGGAGGCCTTCGAGCACCGTGGTCGGGCACGATTCCTCGAGAATGGAAGGCACCACCACCGCGTCCGACGAGGCCGCCATCTTCAGCGTGCGCTCGGGTGTGCACCAGCCGAGGAACTGCACCGCATGGCCTTCGAACTCGGCCCGCAGGCGCGCTTCGTCGGGCCCTTCGCCGGCGTTCGTGACCCGCATGTCGGGACGCAGCCGCGGCGCCAGTTCGCGCAGGAACAGTTCGATGCCCTTTGGCGCATACAGTTTGGCGGCAATGAAAATATTGAATTCATGATGCGCACGTGGCCACTCGGCCATTTCGCGCGCTTCTTTCAGGCGTTCCGTGTCGACAAAATTGTGCACCGTGGCGCCCCAGGGGCCAGGCCCGGCTGTCCGCGAAAAATTCTGCCGCAGCTTGTCAGAGACGAAAATGGTCTTGTGGCGCTGAAAGCTTTCCGCCACTTCGCGGCGAAACCGGATGACGGCACTGGAGGAAACCTTGCGCTGCAAGGCATTCGGTTGCGCCGTGATGCAGGTCGCGCATTCTTCCGGATCGATCGACTCGCAGATCTCGTCGTGGCAGAAGCGGGTGTACGCGAGGCAGTCACTCCCCTGGTCATGGCGGGTCTGCACGAAGTTGATATCCTGCGGCAGGAAGCGCGCCACATTCGGGACATGTCCGTGATAGTGAATCACGTCGTAGCCGGCCGCGCGGCGCAGGATGATGCCGGCGAAACGCTTCGCCAGCCAGGTGCGCTTGGGCGGCAGGTACATGCCGAGCTGGCGTTCCTTCCAGCCGGCCAGGTGGCCGTTCAGTTCGCCGAAAAACCGGCCGCCGAACCGGCCCTCTTCACCAGCGACTTCGATGGGGTGCTGGTCGCCCCCGAGAAAATCCACTTCATGGCCGGCACGCACCAGAGCGCGCGCCAGATTGAGCGCATGTTTGGCAAGGCCGCCCATGCTCTGGTAGGGAACATCTTCGCTGACGATGAGAATGCGCATGCGTTGAAACCTCAGGAGGAACGAAAACGTCTGGCGACTGCCCGCATCGCGGCCCGTTCGTCGACGCTGGCGACGAAAGCCAGCCCGGCAAGCGCGAGCGCAAACACCCCGGTGGACACGACGGCGATCGTACCAAGCAAGCTGTGCGGGACAAACCATTTCACCGGGAGCAGGGCGCAGATGATGATCGCGCCGACGGCCAGGCTGCGGCCCCAACCGTTGCGCAGGGTCTCGCTGAAGCTGACCGGCACGGTGCGGCCATGCACGAACCACAGGAAGGACATGCTCATTACCAACGACGCCAGCAGAT
>JAQGLQ010000127.1 GCA_028292785.1 Noviherbaspirillum sp.
TCGCGATCGCCCTCGCCGCTTCAGCGCACGGCGCCGCCGGCTAGTTGAACATAAGGGCCGTGAGCAGAAAGTCCAGCCATAGCACGGCAAGTGATGCGCTGACGACCGTGCGCGTCGTTGCGCGCGCCACACCCTCGGGGGTGGGCTGCGCCTCGAATCCCTGGTACAACGCGATAAACGTTACCGCAAATCCGAACACGACGCTCTTGATCACGCCATTGGCGACGTCCTTCCATACATCCACGCCAGCCTGCATCTGCGACCAGAACGCGCCTTCGTCCACCCCGATCAATTGAACTCCGACAATATAGCCGCCGAAGATGCCGACCGCGCTGAAAATTGCGGCCAGGATCGGCATGGCAATGACGCCGGCCCAGAAGCGCGGCGCCAGTACGCGCTCTAGCGGATTGACCGCCATCATTTCCATTGCCGACAATTGTTCGCCCGCTTTCATCAAGCCTATTTCGGCGGTCAGCGACGTACCGGCGCGTCCCGCGAAAAGGAGTGCAGTCACCACCGGGCCCAACTCGCGAGTCAGCGATAACGCGACCAGCAAGCCCAGCGCTTGTTCGGAGCCGTATTTGTTCAGCGTGTAATAACCTTGCAGTCCGAGCACGAAACCGACGAATAACCCGGATACGGCAATGATCACCAGCGAATAATTACCGATGAAGTGGATCTGGTCCGTGATCAATCGGAAGCGCCGCAGCAGTCCGGCCGAACTGCCGAGTATCGAGAAAAATGTGCGCGTCGCGAAACCGACGTTGGCGATGGATTCGCGGACGAAGCGTCCTATCGCGGCAATGAAGTCGACGATCAAGACAACCTCTCGAGATCGAAATCTTCGGCCAGCGATTTGCCAGGATAATGAAAAGGCACCGGACCGTCGGGTTCCGCATGGACGAATTGCCTTACATACGGGTCGGTGGAAACCATGAGCGCGGATGGCGTTCCCTCCGCCACAATCTTTCCTCGCGACAGAAAATACACATAATCCGCAATCGCAAAGGACTCGTGCACATCGTGCGACACCAGGATCGAGGTCGATCCCAATGCATCGTTGAGTCTGCGAATCAGGTTCGCGGTAACGCCCATGGAAATCGGATCCAGGCCGGCGAACGGTTCGTCGTACATGATCAGTTGCGGGTCCAGTGCGACCGCACGCGCCAGTGCGACGCGGCGCGCCATGCCTCCGGAAATTTCCGACGGTTTCAGATACGCGGCATTGCGCAGTCCGACCGCATGGAGTTTCAGCAGCACCAGATCACGCAGAAGCTCTTCCGTCAGGTTGGTGTGCTCGCGCAGCGGAAAGGCGACATTCTCGAACACCGTGAGATCGGTGAACAAGGCGCCATGCTGAAACAGCATTCCCATCTGCCGCCGCAAGGCATACAGCTCTTTCGTGCCGAGCATCTGGACTTGCTTGCCGTCAACAGTGATCATTCCTGTCTGGGGCCGCAACTGCCCGCCGATGAGACGCAGTATCGTGGTTTTTCCAGATCCTGACCCGCCCATGACGGCAATGACTTTGCCTCGCTGGAAATCCATGCGAAGTCCTGAAAGGATCGAATGGTTTCCATAGGAAAAATGCAAGTCGCGAATTTCGACGAGGTTTGGCACAAACAGTATCTTTGGTTAAAGATGAGATTGTAGTGCAGAACGAGAAATTGCACTTTTGTTCATCGCCAGGTTTCAACGATTTGTTGATACGAATCTACTCGCTAAAGGCAGATTCAGAATAAAGATGCATTGATTAAATATTGCAATTTTTAATACCTAAAAAATATGTCCTCAAGAAACAGAAATAAGGTTTCTAAAGTTATATGGTTGCAATATACGTACGTCCGTTCACCGGAAGGAGCGTGAACCCTGCTTCCATAAAAAAACCCGCTAGACCTTTCGGCAAGCGGGTTTCTCGGCAAAGCGCGAATGTTATCTTGGCAACAGCGAGCTTCCCATCAGATACTCATCCACCGCTCTAGCGCATTGGCGGCCCTCGCGGATCGCCCATACCACCAGCGATTGTCCGCGGCGCATGTCGCCCGCCGCGAATACATTTGACACCGATGTCTTATAGCAGCCTTCGCCTTCGGTAGTTGCCTTGGCATTGCCACGCACATCCTTCTCGACGCCGAATGCATCCAGCACCTGCTGTACCGGCGAGACGAAGCCCATGGCGAGCAACACCAGATCGGCCTTCATGTCGAATTCGGAACCCGGCACTTCTTGCATCTTGCCGTCCTTCCATTCGACGCGCGCGGCGATCAGCTTTTCGACCTTGCCGTTCTTGCCTTCGAGTCGCTTGGTTGCCACCGCCCAGTCACGCTCGCAACCTTCTTCATGCGACGAAGAGGTGCGCAGCTTGGTTGGCCAGTAGGGCCACACCAGCGGCTTGTTCTCCTGCTCCGGCGGTTGCGGCAGCAATTCGAATTGCGTCACGGAGGCTGCGCCATGACGGTTGGAAGTGCCGACACAGTCGGAGCCGGTATCGCCGCCGCCGATCACGACGACATGCTTGCCGGTCGCCATGATCTGGTCCTTGACCTTGTCGCCTGCATTGACCTTGTTCTGCAGCGGCAGGAATTCCATCGCGTAATGCACGCCCTTGAGCTCGCGGCCGGGAACCGGCAGATCGCGCGGCAGTTCCGCGCCGCCGGAAATGATGATGGCGTCGAAGTCCTTTTTCAACTGGTCGGGCGAAACCGTTTCCTTGGCCCAGTTGTAGACCGTGGACGGGAAGTCCTTGCCGACGAAGACGCCGGTGCGGAAGGTGACGCCTTCGGCCTTCATCTGCTCGACGCGGCGGTCGATCTGCGTCTTTTCCATCTTGAAGTCGGGGATGCCATAGCGCAGCAGCCCGCCGACGCGATCGTTCTTCTCGAACACCGTGACGTCATGGCCGGCACGCGCGAGCTGCTGCGCAGCAGCCAGGCCGGCCGGGCCGGCGCCAACGATGGCGACTTTCTTGCCGGTCTTGGTCGTGGGAGGCACGGGCACGACCCAGCCGTTTTCCCATCCCTTGTCGATAATGAAATGCTCGATCGACTTGATGCCCACCGGGTCGTTGTTGATGCCCAGCGTGCAGGCGGCTTCGCAAGGCGCGGGACAGACGCGGCCGGTGAATTCCGGGAAGTTGTTGGTCGAATGGAGGTTGTCCAGCGCTTCACGGTAATTGCCGCGATAAACCAGGTCGTTCCAGTCGGGGATGATGTTATTGACTGGGCATCCGGTATTGCAAAAAGGGATGCCGCAATCCATGCATCGCGCGCCCTGAACCTTTGCGTCGGCATCCGACAGATGC
>JAQGLQ010000008.1 GCA_028292785.1 Noviherbaspirillum sp.
CGGCGTCCTGATCGAGGTCCCCGTCATGCTGCTGGTAGTTGGTATAGTTAACCGCTCACAACAATGGTACGAAAGAAAGGCATAAGGCTATGGACATCACGATCTATCACAACCCGAACTGCGGCACATCGCGCAACACGCTGGGCTTGATTCGCAACACCGGCATCGAGCCGCAGATCATCGAATACCTCAAGACTCCGCCGTCGCGCGAGACGCTCAAGGAACTGATCGCGAAAGCGGGACTGACCGTGCGCGGCGCCCTGCGCGAAAAAGGCACCCCCTATGCCGAGCTTGGCCTCGACAACCCGGCACTGACGGACGAGCAGCTGCTGGACGCCATGCAAGCCCATCCCATCCTGATGAACCGGCCCATCGTGGTGACTTCCAAGGGCGTGCGGCTATGCCGGCCCTCCGACCTGGTGCTCGACATCCTGCCGGCACCCCAGAAAGGCGAGTTCACCAGAGAAGACGGCGAACTGGTGATCGACGCCCAGGGGCGCAGGGTCGGCGCGACCGGCTAGCAGCGTTTCGAGCCTGCCGGATGACGGCGCAGCCGCGAACTTTAGGTTCTTGCGCCGCGTCCAAGGTCAAGCCACTGCAACCTGACCGCCGAGCGATACCGTTGATACACCTGGCCACAGCGCTTCGCACCTCGTTTTTCGCAATTCTGTGGACCGGATTGCTGGGAATGGCTATCCCCGCCATCGAGGCCGTGCTCTACCGGGCCCGGCTGGAATCCATGCCCGCGCCCGTGGTGCTGGCGCCGCCACTGCCGGCGGCGAAGCCAGCCGCGTTGCGCGATAGCTGGCACGCGTCGAGATCGGGAGGACGCCGGCATGAAGGCATAGACATATTTGCCCCGCGCGGCACGCCGGTGCATGCCACCACGGAAGGCATAGTGATCCGGCGCGGCCGCAACACCCTCGGCGGCAAGGTGATATGGGTGCTCGGGCCCGGTGGCCAGCGGCATTACTTTGCCCATCTCGACCGGCTTGCCCAGGTGGCCGTCGGCGAGCGGGTCCGGCCCGCCACGGTGCTGGGCTTTGTCGGCAACACCGGCAACGCGAGCTCGACCGCTCCGCATCTGCACTACGGCATCTACGGGCGCACTGGCGCGATCAATCCGTTCCCGCTGCTCGCCGCGGCACGGAAACCGGCGCCGCATCCTGTCAGTCGGGCACCCGCACCTTGAAAAATTCCTGGTTCGGCGGCGGATAAGCCAGTTTCATTTCCTCCAGCGCCTCGACGACGATGGAGCCGATCGCGAGATTGCGGTGCAGCTTGCTGTCGGCGGGGATGACATACCACGGCGCGTGGTCCGCATCGGTTTCGCGGATGGCCTTCTGGTACAGCTGCTGATAGTCGTCCCAGTACCTGCGTTCTTCCAGATCGTTGAGATCGACTTTCCAGTGCTTTTCCGGGTCGGCCAGACGTGCCTCGAGCCGCGTCTTCTGCTCGGCCTTGGAGATATGCAGGAAGAACTTCAGCAGCTTGGTGCCGGTCTCGGCGAGCATGCGCTCGAAATCGCGGATCTGTGCGTAGCGCCGCTTGCGTTCCTTGTCGTCGATCGCGCCATGCACCGCCGGCACCAGCACGTCCTCATAGTGACTGCGGTTGAAGATCACTACCTCGCCCTGCCCCGGCACTTCCTTGTGGATGCGCCATAGAAAATCATGTTCGCGCTCCGTCGCCGTCGGCGCCCGGAACGGCACGCAACGCACGCCAAGCGGATCGGCCCTGCCGAACACCTTGCGTATGGTGCCATCCTTGCCGCTGGTATCCATGCCCTGCAACACGATCAGCAGCTTGCGGCGATGCTCGGAATACAGGATGTCCTGCAAGGCGTCGATGCGCTCGGCGAGTTCGGTCACCCGCTTTTCATCGCGTTCCTCGTCGCCGCTTTCCAGCGGTTTTTCCGATGCGGTCTTATCCTTGATCTTTAACGCGTCGCCGGCGCGGAATTTTTCAGCTGTTTTCATGGTTCGGTCATGTCGATTCGGATGGGCGACGCGCGGACGGCCACCGGCAGGGTTCGCTTGAAGAAGCGACATTGCCGTCGTCGGAAAGTTCATCCGTTCCGCCAGGCCGATCGTGGTCATTCGCCGCCCATGTATTCAGCGCCCTACCGCGGGACAAGGCTATAGTTATGACAGCATACTGCCTTTCCCGCGCCATGCCGCGCGGCCCTTCTGCTCCGGAGCCTCTTACATGTTCGACCTCCTTCTTCGCAATTGCACTCTGGCCGATGGCCGCAGCGGCATCGATATCGGCGTCGCCGGCGGGCGCATCACGGCCGTCGAGTCATCGCTTGCCGGCAGCGCCGGGCAAATCATCGACGCCGCCGGCCAACTGGTGACGGCGCCTTTCGTCGATGCGCACTTCCACATGGATTCCACGCTGTCCTACGGTCTGCCGCGCGTCAACCAGTCCGGCACCCTGCTGGAGGGTATCTCGCTATGGGGCGAGCTCAAGCCGCTGCTGGCGCAGGAGGCGTTGGTCGAGCGCGCGCTGGCTTATTGCGACTGGGCGGTGGCGAAGGGCTTGCTGGCAATCCGCACGCATGTGGATGTCTGCGATCCGCGCCTGCTGGCGGTGGAAGCCCTGCTGCATGTGCGCGAGCGGGTACGGCCTTATCTCGATCTGCAGCTGGTCGCCTTTCCGCAGGATGGCGTGCTGCGTTCGCCGGGCGCATTCGGTCTGCTCGAACGCGCGCTGGATATGGGCGTCGATGTGGTCGGCGGGATTCCGCATTTCGAGCGGACCATGGCCGAAGGCGCCGAGTCGGTGCGCCTGCTGTGCGAAACGGCGGCCGCGCGAGGACTGATGGTCGACATGCACTGCGACGAGACCGACGATCCGCTGTCGCGCCATATCGAAACTTTGGCCTTTCATGCGCAGCGGCTCGGGCTGCACGGCCGGGTCACCGGATCGCATCTGACATCGATGCATTCGATGGACAATTACTATGTCTCGAAACTGATTCCCCTGATGCGCGAGTCCGGCGTCGCCGCCATCGCCAATCCCCTGATCAACATCACGCTGCAAGGCCGTCACGACACGTATCCGAAGCGGCGCGGCATGACGCGCGTGCCGGAACTGATGGCCGCAGGCGTCGATGTCGCGTTCGGCCACGATTGCGTGATGGACCCGTGGTACGGGCTGGGATCGGGCGACATGCTGGAAGTCGCGCACATGGGCCTGCACGTCGCGCAGATGACCGGACAGGAAGGCATGCGCGCCTGCTTCGAGGCGGTGACCGCGACGCCGGCAAAGATCCTGGGGATCGACGCTTATGGCATCGCTCCCGGATGCAATGCCGATCTGGTCCTGCTGCAAGCGCGCGATCCGGTGGAAGCGATCCGCTTGCGCGCGACGCGCCTCGCGGTGATCCGCCGCGGACGCGTGATCGCTTCCGCGCCGCCGGCGATCACATCGCTCGATCTGCCGGGGCGGCCCGGCAAAATCAGTTTTCAGCTGTAGGAAGCTGCGCTGCAGGACTTATTCGGGCTTGATACTTATTCGGGCTTGATATCGAGCGCTTTCGCCAGCTTCGCGTACAGCACGAGGTCGGTCTTGATCAGCTTGGCGAGATCAGCGGCATTGCCGTTATACGGCTCGATGCCGACCGCGGACAGCTTGGCGGCGATCTGCGGATCGGCCAGTATTTTTCGCACTTCCGCATGAATCCGATTGACCAGGTCGGGCGGCATTTTCGCGGGACCCATCAGGGCATACCAGATGGACAGATCGAGCGGCTTGATGCCCTGCTCCTCGAAAGTCGGCACTTCCGGCATCACGCCATAACGCGTGTTGGTGGACACGCCCAGGCCAACCAGCCTGCCGCTCTTGACATAGGGGGCGACGATGTTGGCACTGAGCAGGGCCAGCGGAATCTGCCCGCCCAGCACATCGGTCAGTCCGGGCGCGCAACCCTTGTATGCCACGTGGGCCGCATCGACGCCGGTTTTCTGCTTGACCTGTTCCATCACGAAATACTGCGGCGTGCCGAGGCCGCAGGATGCGTAGCTGAGCGAGTTCGGTTTTGACTTCGCCTGCTCGACCATCCCCGCCAGGTTCTTGATCCCGGTGCCGGGATGCGCCACCAGCGCCATCGGGGTGAGGCCGAGCAGGATGATGGGCGTGAGATCCTTTTCGGGGTCATTACTCATCTTCGCCATCGATGCCGGACTCACCACCATCGAGCTGTTCTGCAGCAGCAGGGTATGTCCGTCGGCGGGCGAGCGCACCACCATTTCGGTGCCGATGTTGCCGGAAGCGCCGGTGCGGTTCTCGATGACCACCGCCTGTCCCCACGCCTCCTGCAGCTTTGCGCCAATCTGCCGGGCGAGGATATCCGACCCGCCTCCGGTGCCGTAGGGCACGATGAATCGGATGGACTTGCTCGGATATTTGTCCGCGGCCAGGGCCGACGTGGCAGCGAGCGATGCCAGGCTAACGCCGATGCAGGCGAAAAAGGCCGTCAATTTCATGCTTGTCTCCTGATATTTTTATTGGAAGGGGGCAACTGTAGAAGGCATCGGGTCCCCGGTCAAGCGATTGTCGCCGGGCCATCAATGGATATTCCGGACCTATTTCGTCTTCGCCGCGTCCGGCGTCACCCGCCAGATCACATTACCCACATCATCGGC
>JAQGLQ010000548.1 GCA_028292785.1 Noviherbaspirillum sp.
TCGGTCGACCAGCGCGGCGAACTGATATCGGTACGGGCACTGGAAGGAGCGCAAATGCATGTCGAAGGCCGCAATGCCGCCGGCGTCGTGGTGCGCGACATCATTCCAGTGCCGGCCGGAGCGGTCAGGATGCAATCGATGACCGAAGTCCTGGACCACTATGGCGACGACAGCAGCGTGGTGCTCCTGCTCGACCTCGAAACCGCGTTCTCGCTGGCCGGGCAAAAGCTGGTCGCCCTGGAAGACCTCCGCGGTCATTTCGCGATGCAGATGACCCTGTCCCATGCGCAGATCATTCGGCCGAGCGCGGTGGCGGACGGCGAGTCTCCCGACCTGGAGCGGAAGGAACTCGTCGGCCAGCCGATCACAGTCAATAACCAGGCGGCGGTCAATGGCGCGGGCATCGTCGGAAATGCATGGGTCCGCAGGGATCCGCCCGAAGGACGGTAATAGCCGTAATTCCGCCGGACGGTTGAAACGGCAACGCAAGCGGGGAGCGGTGCATCGGGGCCGCTCCCAGGTTTTTCGCATCTCAATCGGGGTCGGCCCACTGCGGATTCCACACCACTTCCCACAAGTGCCGGTCGGGGTCCAGAAAATAGCCGGCATATCCGCCCCAGGAAGTGTCATGGGCTTGCTTCACGATGACCGCGCCCGCGCACTCAGCCTGCCTGATCACCGCGTCGACCTCGTTCTTCGAGCCGACGTTATGCCCGAGCGTAAACTCGGTCGAGCCCGGGTGCTCCTGAGACAGGCCGGCATCATGAGCAATGCTCTTGCGTGGCCAGAGCGCAAGTTTCAATCCGGCCTGCAAATCGAAAAAGGCCACGGCGCCATGGTCGAATTCCGTGCCAACGATGCCCTCGGTCCGCAGGCCGAGGCCGTCGCGATAGAAGCGGAGCGACCTGTCCAGATCGTCGACGCCGATGGTGATAACGGTGATTCGGGGTTTCATGGGCCGCATCTCCTGAAGGCTGGGTATCGGCGCAATGGTGCCATGACTGCATTGACATCGCGGCGATAGAGTCTATTTTTTCTTTTACCCTGACCATGCTGCCAAAGGATGAACGCCATGTCATGCAGAAACCGGATCGGCTTGCTGATCCTGCTTGCCGGCACGCCGTACGCGATACAGGCGCAGGCGCTTGTCACCGAACGGAACATCTCGTTCGATGCCGCGCATGAAGCGGCGATGGCGGCAGTGGAACAGTGCCGCAAGGATGGGCTTCGGGTCACGGTGACGGTGCTCGACCGCGGCGGACTGGCCAAGGCCGTGCTGCGCGACGATGGGGCGCCTCCGCATACCATCGAAAACAGCTTGCGCAAGACCTACACGGCGCTGACCTTTCGCCAGCCCTCGGGCGATGCGGGGAAACGCTTCACGTCGAGTCCCGCCGCGGCAGGATTTTTATACCTCGATAAAGTGACCACGATCGCCGGCGGCTTGCCGATACGCGCCGGCAGCGAGGTGGTCGGCTCGATCGGCGTCTCTGGTGCGCCCGCCGCAGACCAGGATGCGATATGCGCGCAGGCGGGCATCGACCGCATCGCGAAAGGTTTGCTCAGCGGTTGAACCGATGCCGGCCTTGCCCGCGCAGCACATGGACCGCTCGTGGATATTTCACCGTGCTTGCGCGGTCTCATGCCGGAAATCGGCAATTCGTGCATAGTGATTTCCCCGTTGCCCGCGTGGCGCCGACCATTGGAGAATGCATGCCTGCCGCCCCGCTGATTCGCCTGCTCGCCGGTTTCCTGCTACTGAATCTCGTCGCCTGCGGCGACATGGCCACGCTGCCGGCAAGCGCCGGCGTCGGACCCAAGCCCACCATCCCGGAACCTGTCAAATCGCTGATTCCCACGGTCCATATCGCTCCGGCCAGGGGCTGGCCCGAAGGCGCGGCGCCGACCGCCGCGCCGGGAATGGCGGTCAACGCTTTCGCCAGGGGCCTGGATCATCCGCGCTGGGTTTACGTATTGCCGAACGGCGATGTGCTCGTGGCCGAATCCAACGCGCCGCCCAAGCCGGAAGACGGCCAGGGGATCAGGGGCTGGATCATGAAAATGGTGATGAAGCGGGCCGGCGCTTCCACGCCGAGCGCCAACCGCATCACGCTGCTGCGCGACGCCGACGGCGATGGCGTGGCCGAATACCGGACTGTTTTCATCGACGGTTTGCATTCGCCGTTCGGCATGGCCCTGACGGGCGACAGCCTGTATGTCGCCAACACCGATGCGGTGTTGCGCTTCAGGTATGTGCCGGGCATGACCCGGATCACGACTCCCGGCGCAACGGTCGCGACCTTGCCGGCCGGTCCCATCAATCATCACTGGACCAAGAACATCATTGCCAGCCGCGACGGATCGACACTGTATGCGACCGTCGGCTCCAACAGCAACGTCGCGGAAAACGGCATGGACAACGAACTCAACCGCGCCGCCATTCTGGAGATCGACGCCGGAAGCGGAGCGACGCGGCTGTTCGCTTCCGGTCTGCGCAATCCCAACGGCATGGGCTGGCAGCCGGAGAGCGGCGCATTGTGGACGGTGGTCAACGAGCGCGACGAACTCGGCAGCGACCTGGTGCCCGATTATCTGACGTCGGTCCGGGACGGCGGCTTTTACGGCTGGCCATACAGCTACTACGGCCAGCACGTCGATGATCGCGTCAAACCGGCAAAACCGGAACTGGTGGCCGTAGCCATCGCGCCGGACTATGCGCTCGGCGCGCATGTGGCGCCGCTGGGGATGACGTTCTACGAAGGCAAGCTGTTTCCCGAACAGTATGCCGGCGGCGCTTTCATCGGGCAGCACGGTTCCTGGAATCGCAAGCCGCGCAGCGGCTACAACGTGGTGTTCGTGCCGTTCGTGAAGGGTATGCCGTCCGGCAATCCGATCGAGATACTGAGCGGATTCGTCAACGGCCGGGGTGAGGCGCTCGGCCGACCGGTCGGGGTTGCGGTGGACAAGGCGGGCGCGCTGCTGGTGGCCGATGATGTGGGTAATGTGATCTGGCGGGTGACGCCGGACGCGGCGAAGACGAAATAGGTCCGGATGTAACTTGCGGGGACGGTCATTTCGATTTGACGAAGAATATCCATTAATGGCCCGGCGACAAACGCTTGACCGGGGACCCGATGCCTTCTAAAGTTGCCCCCCGCTTCCAATAAAAATATCAGGAGACAAGCATGAAATTGACG
>JAQGLQ010000040.1 GCA_028292785.1 Noviherbaspirillum sp.
GAGGTCGGCGACCGACCGGTCGATCATCATTGCCGGCGCATTGAAGTAATAGACGATGGTCAGCAGAGCAAAGCCGGACAGCCAGGTGGTATACGCTTCCCACTTGAACCAGTGCAGTTCGGCCGGCAGCTGCTTCGGCGCGACCAGGTATTTTTGCGGGTTGTAGAAACCGCCGCCGTGTATCGCCCACAGCTCGCCGGACACGCCCTTCTTCTGCAGCTCGGAACCGGGGGCCGGCGGCTTGATGGAGTTGTCGAGCCAGATGAAATAAAACGATGCTCCTATCCATGCGACGCCGGCGATCACATGCAGCCAGCGCAACAGCAGGTTGAGCCAGTCCGCGCCGTAGTTCAGCAGCAAAGCTTCCATGCACTCCTCTTGATTTGGTCGTCTGCCTCGGCGGGCGCTTCAGACGAGAATGACAGGTCCGTTAGCGATCGCACGTCACAGTGTAAAGGGATACGCGGACAGACGCTTTTGTCGCGCCCGACAACCGGCCGGGCCCGCGCCTATACTAACGGTCAGAGCGTCCAGCCGGCGCATCCTCCATCCGATTTCCAGGTGAAGCATGACCGATACCTATCGAAATTATCCGCGCGACCTGAAAGGCTATGGCCGCATTCCTCCGCATGCCCAATGGCCGGGCGGCGCGCGCATCGCGCTGCAATTCGTGCTGAATTACGAAGAAGGCGCGGAGAACAGCGTGCTGCACGGCGATAAAGCGTCCGAAACCTTTCTTTCCGAGATCATCGGCGCGCAAGCCTTCGAAATGCGGCACATGAGCATGGAATCGCTCTATGAATACGGCGCGCGGGCCGGCCTGTGGCGCGTGCTGCGCATGTTCGAGGAGCGACGCCTGCCGCTCACCGTCTTCGCCGTTTCGATGGCGTTGAAGCGCAATCCCGAGGCGGCGGCCGCATTCGCGGAACTCGGGCATGAAATCGCCTGTCACGGCCTGCGCTGGATCAGCTATCAGCATATGGATGAAGCCACCGAGCGCGCGCACATGCGGGAAGCGGTCGACATCATCCGGGAACTTGCCGGGACCGCCCCCCTGGGCTGGTACACCGGCCGCGATTCGCCGAATACCCGCAGGCTGGTGGTGGAACACGGCGGTTTCGTTTATGACGCCGACAACTACGGCGACGACCTGCCGTTCTGGGAACGGGTGGCGGTGACGGCCGACGGCACGCGGCAAATCAGGCCGCAACTGGTGGTGCCCTACACGCTCGACTCGAACGATATGCGCTTCGCCGCGATGCAGGGCTTCAACTCCGGCACGCAATTCTTCGATTACCTGAAAGACGCTTTCGACGTGCTGTATCGCGAAGGCGACCCGAACGGCCTCGACCGGCCGAAGATGCTGTCGATCGGGCTGCATTGCCGGCTGGCGGGCAGGCCCGGGCGCGCGGCGGCGCTGGCGCGCTTTCTCGACTATGCGCAGGGACATGACAAGGTATGGATCACGCGCCGCATCGATATCGCCGATCACTGGCGCGCGACCCATCCGTTCGCATGCGAGGATGCGGCATGAGCATCGGACTCGTTCAACTGAACGCCTGCGGCGAAGCGGAATTCGTCGACGCGCTGAGCGGCATCTATGAACATTCACCGTGGATTGCGCAGCGCACCGCGGTCCGGCGGCCGTTCGCAAGCCTGACCGCGCTCAAGCAGGCGCTGCACGCCACCGTCAGAGGCGCGAACGAGGACGAACAACTTGGACTGATCCGCGCGCACCCGGAACTCGCCGGCAAGGCGGCGATCGCCGGCAAGCTGACCCGGGAGTCGACCCGCGAACAGGCCAGGGCTGGCCTGGGCAACTGCACACCGGAAGAATTTGCGGCTTTGCACCGGCTCAACACCGATTACCGGGAAAAATTCGGCTTCCCGTTCATCCTCGCGGTCAAAGGCCCGGACGGCAAGGGCTATACGCGCCAGCAGATCATCGCCACGTTTGCGCGCCGCCTGAATCATCATCGTGACGACGAAGTCGCCGAGAACCTGCGCCAGATCGGACGCATCGCGGAACTGCGGCTGAACGATCTGCTGGGCTTCATCCCGCGCTTCGGCGATCTCGTCATGGAGTGGGCCGAGACGCTGGCCGGCTGGAGCGATGAGGACGACGGCCTGACCTGCGCCTACCTGACCGCGGCGCATCGCAAGACGGCCGCCGCGCTCGCGGCATGGATGCGGGAATCGGGCATGCAGGTGAGCATCGATGCGGTCGGCAATGTGATCGGCCGCTATCCGTCCGACCGGCCGGATGCCCGCACGCTGATGACCGGCTCGCATTACGACACGGTGCGCAACGGCGGAAAATACGATGGCCGCGAAGGCATCCTGGTGCCGATCGCGGTGATCCGGCATCTGCATGAGCGTGGCGAAAAGCTGCCTTTCCATGTCGAGGTGGTCGGCTTCTCGGAAGAGGAAGGCGTGCGTTTCAAGAGCACTTTCCTCGGCAGCAATGCGGTCGCCGGCCGCTTCGACATGAGCCTGCTGGAGCGCACCGATGCCGACGGCGTGAGCATGCGCAGTGCACTGCTCGATGCCGGGCACGACACCGACCGGATCGCGCACATCGCGCGCGATCCCGACGAACTGCTCGGCTTCGTTGAAGTCCATATCGAACAGGGCCCGGTCTTGCTGGAACGCGATCTGCCGGTCGGCATCGTCAGTTCGATCGCGGGCTGCTGCCGTTATCTGATCGAGCTGGCCGGCGTCGCCGGCCACGCCGGCACTACGCCAATGCCGATGCGCAGGGACGCGGCCGCCGCCGCGGCTGAAATCGTGCTGTTCGTGGAGCGGCGCTGCGCCATGGCGCCGTCACTGGTCGGCACCGTGGGCCAGCTCGACGTGCCGAACGGTTCGGTCAATGTCATTCCCGGCGCATGCAGGCTGTCGCTCGACGTGCGCGCAGCGGACGATGCTTTGCGCGACGCCGCGCTCGCGGACATCGTGCTCGAGATCGACGCGATCTGCGCGCGCCGCAACATCGAAGTGAAGCTGGAATGCATACTGAAAGCGGCGGCGGTGCCATGCGCGCCCACGCTCATGCGGCAGCTGTGTGCGTCGGTCGCGCGCGCCGGCGTCGAACCGTTCGAATTGAGTTCAGGCGCCGGACATGATGCGATGGCCATGGCCTCGATCACCGATGTAGCAATGCTGTTTACGCGCTGCGGCAACGGCGGCATCAGCCACAATCCGCTCGAAATCATGACCGCCGACGACGCCGACGTGTCGGCGCGCGTTTTGCTCGACTTCCTGCGCGAATTCCTGCCCGGGCCGGGATCACACCAGCATGATGGCGGCCGCTAGCAGCGCGAAATAAGCGAGCGCGTAGGGCGCGTTCCACATGGCGAGGCGGAACGACGATACCTTGTTGATGGACTGCACCAGCCCCAGCGTTCCGCTGAACGGACCCTGCATATAGGTGAGCACCGCGCTGCCGACGAGCGCGACCGCCAGCTGCCGGATGGGAATGCCAAGCACTTCCGGCTTGAGCGACTCGCCGAGCAAAGCAATCGCCACCAGCGGATGCACGCCGA
>JAQGLQ010000141.1 GCA_028292785.1 Noviherbaspirillum sp.
ACTTTCAGCAGGTCGGGGGACTCGATTGCAAGCCGGTGCTCGGCGAAATCACGTACGGCATCGAACGTCTCGCCATGTATTTGCAGGGCGTCGAAAATGTCTACGACCTGGTGTGGACCGAGTGGCAGGAACACGGCATCACCAGGCGCCTGACGTACGGTGACGTATTCCACCAGAACGAAGTCGAGCAATCGACCTTCAACTTCGAGCATTCCAATACCGAATTCCTGTTTTCCCTGTTCGGCAATTACGAGTCGGAAGCAAAGCGCCTGCTGGAAGTCCCGCTCGCGCTTCCGGCCTACGAAATGATCCTGAAGGCGGCGCATACCTTCAACATGCTCGATGCGCGCGGCGCGATTTCCGTCACCGAACGGGCCGCTTATATCGGCCGCATCCGCAATCTGTCGCGCGCCGTCGCGCAAGCCTATTTCGAATCGCGCGAAAAGCTGGGATTCCCGATGTGCAGCGCTCCGCCGAACGCACTGAAATCCGCGGCCTGAGCGCCGCGCCGCCTCTCAGAATAACAACGAAGCCACTGGATTCCGGCTTGCGCCGGAATGACCGCATAAAATGAATCAGACACTGCTAGTCGAACTACTTACCGAAGAACTGCCGCCGAAGGCCCTCGCCAAACTCGGCGACGCCTTCGCCGCCGGCATTCAGAGCGGATTGAAATCGCGTAATTTCCTCGACGACGGCGCGGTCGCCACCTCGTATGCGACACCGCGCAGGCTCGCGGTGTCGATCAGCAATGTGCGCGCCATGTCGCCGGACAAAACCATCCGCGAAAAAGTGCTGCCGGTATCGGTGGCGCTGAACGCGGAAGGCGCTCCCGCCGCTCCCCTGGTCAAGAAGCTGGCAGCCCTGGCGCAATCAACCAAGGTCGCGCAGATCACGCTGGATCAGCTGGAACGGGCCCAGGACGGCAAGGCCGAAAGCTTCTTCTATACTTACACCGCCGCCGGTTCGGCCTTGCATGCGGGGCTGCAGGAAGTCCTCGAAGACGTCCTCGGCAAGCTGCCGATTCCGAAGGTGATGAGTTATCAGCGGCCCGACGGCTCGACCGTGGAATTCGTGCGCCCTGCTCACAGGCTGGTCGCGCTGCATGGGACCGAGATCCTGCCGGTGGCTGTGCTCGGACTGGCGGCGAATCGCGTGACGCTCGGCCATCGCTTCCTGTCGCAGGGCGAGATCACGATTCCGGATGCGCAGTCCTATCCGACCATTCTCGAAACGCAGGGAAAAGTCATTGCCAGCGTCGCCGCGCGCAAGGAAAGAATCCGTTCCTCGCTGCTCGATGCGGCCGCCGGCGACACCGTGCTGATGCCGGACGCATTGCTCGATGAAGTCACCGCGCTGGTCGAATGGCCGGTGGTTTACGCCTGCAAGTTCGAGGACGCCTTCCTGGCAGTGCCGCAGGAATGCCTGATCCTCACGATGCAGACCAATCAGAAATATTTCGCGCTGACGGATGCATCCGGCCGCCTGCGTTCGCGCTTTCTGATCGTGTCGAACCTCGAAACCAGCGATCCCCAGCACATCATCGGCGGCAATGAACGCGTGGTGCGACCGCGCCTGGCGGACGCCAAATTCTTTTTCGAGCAGGACAAGAAAAAGAAACTCGCCGACCGCTTGCCCGGCCTGGCCAGCGTGGTTTATCACAACAAGCTCGGCACGCAGGCGCAACGCACTGAGCGCATCAGGATGCTGGCCGGCGGCATCGCTTCCGCGCTTGGTACCGATGTCGCCCTGGCCGAGCGCGGGGCGCTTCTCGCCAAGGCCGACCTGCTGACCGACATGGTCGGCGAATTCCCGGAGTTACAAGGCATCATGGGCACCTACTACGCGCGCCACGACGGCGAGCATGAGGAAGTCGCCCAGGCCGCATCGGAGCACTATCAGCCGCGCTTTGCGGGCGATGCGCTTCCCGCCACCGGCACCGGCACCGCCGTGGCCCTCGCCGACAAGCTGGAAACGCTGGTCGGCATCTGGGGCATAGGCCTGCAGCCGACCGGCGACAAGGACCCGTTCGCATTGCGGCGGCATGCGCTCGGCGTGCTGCGCATGCTGATCGAAAAGCGCCTGCCGCTCTCGCTGAGCGGCTTGCTGCGAGATGCCGCGCAACTGTTTGCCGGCAATGCGAACTTCAAGGACCCGACAGCGGAAGTCGGCGCATTCATGCTGGACCGCCTGCGCGGCCTGCTGCGCGAACGCGGCTATGCGCAGAATGAAATCGAGGCGGTGGTGGCGCAGAACCCCGACCGCCTTGACAACATTCTGGAACGCCTGAATGCGGTACAGGCCTTCGCCGCGCTGCCCGAAGCCGAATCGCTGGCGGCAGCCAACAAGCGCATCACGAATATTCTGAAGAAAACCTCCGTTGCCGGCGCCGAAGTGCGCACTTCCCTGCTGAAGGAAAGCGCGGAAGAAAACCTGTATTCGGCGATGACTGAACTGAAGCCGAAAGTCGATCAGGCTTTCGCGAACGGCGACTTCACCACGACCCTGAAGGCGCTCGCGCATCTGCGCACAAACGTCGATGCCTTCTTCAATGACGTGATGGTGATGGCCGAGGACGAACAGCTGCGCAACAATCGCATCGCACTGCTATCCAGGCTCCACGAGATGATGAATCAGGTGGCGGACATTTCCAAACTCGCGGCCTGATACCATCGCCTCAGCATGAAACTCATCATCCTCGACCGCGACGGCGTCATCAACCACGACTCGGACGATTTCATCAAGTCGCCCGCCGAGTGGATTCCCATTCCGGGTTCGCTTGAAGCCATCGCGCGGCTGAACCAGGCCGGCTATCGCGTCGTCGTCGCGACCAACCAGTCCGGCATCGCGCGCGGCTACTTCAATATCGTGACGCTCAACGCGATTCACCAGAAGATGCATACGGCCGCGCAACGGGTCGGCGCCGATATCGATGCAGTCTTCTTCTGCCCGCACGCGGCCGACGATAACTGCGACTGCCGCAAACCGAAGCCGGGCATGATTCTCGAAATCGCCAAGCGCTTCAACGTGAACCTGAAAGGCGTGCCCAACATTGGCGATTCGCTGCGCGATCTGCAGGCGGGATATGTGGCGGGCTGCACGCCCTATCTCGTTCTGAGCGGCAAAGGCGAACGCACCCGCGCCACCGGAGGCCTGCCGCCCGGCACGACCATGTTTCCCAACCTGGCGGCGGTGGTTGACCACTTGCTGAAAATCCAGGACAAGCCACAGCCGGTCGCCCGGGTGGCGGGCTGAGCAGTCCGCGCCGCAAGCCGGCGTGGTGTGTTTCGAAATCTCTCTGGAGTCCCGATGTCACGTACCATATTGTTTCTGCGTTCCCTGGTGTTCATGCTGCTGATGACGCTTGCGACGCTCATCTGGGCCCCACTGTGTTTGCTGTTTGCGCCGCTGCCTTACAGGCACCGCTATTACCTGACGACGCGCTGGAACGTATTCGTCATCTGGGCGGCGAAAACGGTGTGCGGCATCCGTTATCGGATCAAGGGGGAGGAAAATTTTCCCAATGCCCCGGCCATCGTGCTTTCCAAGCACCAGTCGGCATGGGAAACGATTTTCCTTTGCTTCGCCACGCCACGTCCGCTGGTATTCGTATTCAAGAAGTCGCTGACCTACATCCCGTTTTTCGGCTGGGGCATCGCCCTGCTGCGCATGATCCCCATCGATCGCAGCAAAACCAAGGATGCCTTTGCACAGGTGGTGGAACAAGGCAAAAAACGCTTGGCCAATGGACAGTGGATCATCATGTTCCCCGAAGGGACGCGCATCCCGGTCGGCAGGACCGGAAAATACAAGAGCGGCGGCACCCGCCTTGCAGTCGAGACCGATACGCTTATCGTCCCCATCGCGGTCAACGCCGGCGAATGCTGGCCCCGGAATTCGTTCATCAAGACGCCTGGCCTGATCACTGTCTCGGTAGGCAAACCGATATCGCCAAGAGGACTGACTTCCGCCCAATTGATTCAGGAAGTTGAAAATTGGATAGAATCCGAAATGCGGGTGATTTCCTCGCCGGGCATTTATTCACCAGACAACCCATCCAATACCATTGAAGCTGCTTCGCCAGACTCCGCCTGACCCCAATCAGCTCGCCCTGCAGCTGGACTTTTTCTCTTCGGAGGCGTCATCACAACCAGTGATCGACCAGCCCGCTCCCAAGCATGTCCCGGGATCGATCACCGTGCCCAAACATGCGGAGCCGCTCAAGCTGTGGCCCTCGGGTGATCCTGCCGCCGATCCCTCCACTACCGCGGTATTGGCCGGAACCAAGCGCCGGCTGCAGGTGCTCGATCACATCCTCGAGTATCGTCTGCTGCGCTCGAAGCGCCGCACCATCGGCTTCGTGATCGACGATGACGGCTTGCGCATCACCGCGCCGAGGTGGGTCACCATCGCGGAAATCGAAAGCGCCATCCGCGAAAAGCAGCGCTGGATTTTCACCAAGCTCAGCGAGCGCCGGGAGCGCTCCGCGCGCCGCCTGCAGCCGCAAATGCAATGGCGCGATGGCGCAATCCTGCCCTACCTCGGTTTCGATATCACCTTGCGCATCCTGTCGGCGCAGGCAGCCGGTGTGACATATGACAGCCTTGCGCGCGAACTCTCGGTCGCCCTGCCACCGGACGCCGGCGAACAGCAACTGAAGGATCGCGTGCAAGGCTGGCTTCAACTCGAGGCGAAACGCATATTCGCCGAACGTCTGCCGATCTATGCGGAGAAGCTGGGCGTCACTTACCGCCAGTTCAGGCTGTCTTCGGCTGCCACCCAATGGGGCTCATGCACGGCCGACGGCAGAATACGTCTGAACTGGAGATTGATTCACTTCGCCCTGCCTCTGATCGAATATGTGATCGCGCATGAATTGTCGCATCTGCGCGAGATGAACCACAGCCCGCGCTTCTGGTCGACGGTGCAATCGATATTTCCGGAATTCCAGGCCGCGAAAAAAGCCTTGCGCGACCACAGTCCCGAAACGCTGCCGGCATTCTGAAGGAAGTCCGACGGCGCCGGGCTCGAGGAAGGTTTTATATGGCTGGGCTACAATGGGATGCATGTTCAACCCATCCATTCAAAACTGAAATGCGTATCCTCCACACCATGCTTCGCGTCGGCGATCTCGACAAATCCATTGCCTTTTACACCGATGTTCTGGGCATGAAACTGCTGCGCAAAAGCGATTATCCCGAAGGAAAATTCACGCTCGCGTTTGTCGGATATCAGCCGGAAAGCGAAGGCGCCGTCCTCGAACTCACCCATAACTGGGACACCCCGAAATACGATCTGGGAAATGGCTACGGGCATATCGCGCTGGAAGTCGACGACGCCTACAAGGCATGCGAAGCGGTGAAGGCGCGCGGCGGCAAAGTTACCCGTGAAGCCGGCCCGATGAAGCATGGCACGACCGTCATCGCCTTCGTCGAAGACCCGGACGGCTACAAGATCGAATTCATCCAGAAGAAGAGCTAACTAAGCCGTTCCTCGCGCCGACGCCAGGCGATTCGCCAGCGCGACGAACTGTTCCATCGGCACCGCTTCGGGCCGCGCCTGCGGATCCACACCGGCGTCGATCAGGTCGTTTTCGGTCAGCAGCCCGGCGACGCAATTGCGCAGCACCTTGCGCCGCTGCGAAAACGCTTTCGTCACGACCTGTTCGAGCAGTGCTGCGTCGCAAGCCAGCGGCTGCGCGACCGGAATCATGCGCACGATGGCGGAATCGACCCGCGGCGGCGGATCGAAGGCGGTCGGCGGCACCACGAACAGAAGCTCCATGTGATAACGCCACTGCA
Organism: Noviherbaspirillum sp.; assembly: GCA_028292785.1. Next base: position 5,802 of record JAQGLQ010000141.1, read on the forward strand.
GCATCACCGACAGACGGCCGAAGGTCTTGCTGCCCGGTTCCGCCACCATGCGCTCCACCACTTCCTTTTGCAGCATGAAATGCTGATCCCGCACTTGCGGCGCGATTTCGGTGAGATGGAACAGCAGGGGGCTGGAGATGTTGTAGGGTAGATTGCCGACCACCCGCAATTTTTGTCCGGGGGACACCGGTATCGACGTGAAATCGAATCGCAGCGCATCGCCTGCGTGAACGATCAGCTTGTCCATGTCGAAATTCTTTTGCAGCCGCGTGACCAGGTCGCGGTCCAGCTCCACCACATGCAACCGCCCGAGCGATTGCAGCAGCAATTCCGTCATGGCGCCCAAACCGGGCCCGATTTCGACCATCGCATCATCCGGCTGCGGGTCGATGCTTTGAATGATGTGGCTGAGTACCGATTGATCGGTCAGGAAATTTTGGCCGAAGCGCTTGCGGGGAATATGTTTCATCAGTGTTTAATCATGCAGCTCGCTCGCTTGACGCAAGCGCCATCCGCGCGGCGACCCGGATGGCTTCGATCATGCTGCCATGATCGGCGCGCCCTGTTCCTGCGGCGGCAAGGTCAAGCGCCGTGCCATGATCGACGGAAGTGCGGATGAGGGGAAGCCCCAGCGTAATGTTGACGCCGCGTCCGAAGCTCGCGTGTTTCAGCACCGGCAATCCCTGGTCGTGATACATGGCGAGCACGCAATCGGCATGTTCAAGATATTTAGGCTGAAACAGGGTATCGGCCGGATAAGGGCCGGTTGCATGGATTCCCCTGGCGCGCGCCGCCTCCAGCGCCGGAGCGATGATATCGATTTCTTCACGGCCAAGGTAACCACCTTCGCCGGCATGCGGATTCAGGCCGGTCACCACGATCTGCGGGCGGGCCAGTCCGAACTTGCTCTGCAAGTCGTGATGCAGGATGTCGAGCGTACGGCCGAGGCTGTCGAACGTGATTGCTGCGGGCACATCCTTGAGCGCCAGATGCGTAGTCGCGAGAGCGACCCGCAACGGCGGCGCATCGCCGCCCGCCAGCATCATCACCACTTGCGGTGTTCCGGTTTTTTCGGCGAAGTATTCGGTATGGCCGGTGAAGGGCACGCCCGCATCGTTGATCGTGCTCTTCTGCAGCGGCGCGGTAACGACCGCATCGAACCAATTCGCCAGCGCGCCTTCGATCGCCAGATCGAGCGTCTGCAGGACCGCGCGGCCGTTGCGCGCATCCAGCTTGCCAGGGATCACCGGCTGCGCCAGCGGGCAGTTCACGACGGCGATCCGTTCGGTGGAAAAATCCGGCAGACCATCATTGCGCAGCGCCTGCGGCGATAACGCAAAAAGCCGGATAGCCGGATCGATATCGCCCGCCAGCAGCGCGAGAAACGCGGAGTCGCCGATCAATACCGTGTCGACAGTGGCGCGCAGTTCCCATGCGGCGCGAATTGAGATCTCCGGGCCGATGCCAGCCGGTTCGCCGCAGGTGACGGCGATCACCGGCCGGGATTTTTTAGAGATTGTCACGGCGGACCCAGTGCTTGCCTATCGCGCGTCGGCGACTTCGAAGCGATATTCGACATAAGCGCGGTCGCGCAACTGGCGCAGCCAGTCCTGCGTCGCCTCTTCCAGCTTGCGTTCGCGAATCGCCTGACGTGCGAGCAGGCGCTGCCGCTCCTGCGACACATCGTCCGACTTGCGCTCGATGACCTGGATGAGGTGATAACCGAACGGCGATTCGATCGGTTCGCTCACTTGACCAGGCTGCAGCGCATCCATTGCGCGTTCGAACTCGGGAACCGTATCGCCCGGATAAATCCAGCCGAGATCACCGCCCCTGGAAGCCGACAGGTCATTGGAAAACAGCTTCGCCAGTTCCTCGAACTTGGCCGCGTTATTGTCGAGACGCTGCTTGAGTTCCACGAGCTTGCGCCGCGCCTCGCTCGCGCTGACGATCTGGTTGGTCTTGATCAGGATGTGGCGCGCATGCGTCTGCTGGACGGACGGCGTGCCTGCCGTTGCGCTTTTCATGATGCTTGCATTGCGCTTGCCGACAAGCTTCACGATATGGAAGCCGTTGGGGCTCTTGACGACAGGCGAGATGTCGCCCTGCTTGAGATTGGCGACGGCGTCGAGGAATAATTCCGGAATGCGGTCTTCGCTGCGCCATCCAAGGTCGCCTCCACTGAGAGCATCGCTCGCATCCGAATAGGTCGCGGCGATTTTCGCGAAATCGGCGCCGGCGCTCAGCTGGCGCGCAACTTCTTCGGCGCGCTGGCGGCGGGCGGAGATCTGCTCCGGCGATGCGTTTTCGGGGATTCGGACGAGGATCTGCGCGAGATTGATTTCCTGCTTCGATTGCGCGGACGCGCGTTCGATATTGAGATAGTTCTCGACTTCCGATTCAGTGATCTGGATCTTGTTGTCGACTTCGCGTTCGCGCAGGCGCTGCATCAGGATTTCTTCGCGAATCTCTTCGCGGAATTTGTTGAAGGGGGTGCCTTCGCGTTCCAGCTGGTTGCGGAACTCCTGCAAGGACATTTTGTTCTGTTCGGCAATGCGTGCGACTGCCCGGTCGAGCATGATGTCATCCACGCGAATGCCGTTTTCCTTTGCCAGCTGCAATTGCGCGCGATCGACGATCATGCGTTCCAGCATCTGGCGCTGGAATTCGGCGGGGGGCGGCATTGCGATGCCCTGGTTTCTCATCCTGCGTTCCACTTGGCGCAAACGCTCGATCAACTCCTGCCGTGTTATCACTTCGTTATTCACCACCGCGATGATGGCATCGGCAAGCTGCGGACGGGGCGCCGCCGAACTCTGTGCCGATGCCATGGCGGAGGGAGCTTGCGCGTTCCTGCTGCCCGGGCTGCTCATCTGCGCCCACGCAGCCGGCGTCGCGCCGATCATGGCGCACATCGCGATTGCAACGAGCTTCCCGCCGCGGGACGGCGCGGAGGCTGTGCCGGCGAAATTTCGCATCGTGTCAAAAATAGTCATGTATCCAGTGTTTCTTCAAGGGTTGCTGGGTTGGCTAATCAGTTGATAGCCGGGAACGCTGCTACGCAGCGCATCGAGCTGATTCGAGCCCACCCGGGTCAGACCGCTCAGTTCAAGCTGGAAGAAAATAGCCGACGTCGCCTTGCCTGTCGCGGTCGGAATGCGCTGGCTGACGACGCGGAAGATCCAGCAGTCGGCCTTGTATTCGACGCCAAGCAAGCCTTCCGCGGTTCGGCGGTCCGGCAGCGAGTAGTTTACACGCCCCACGCCATACAGGCGATCAGTCAAGGGCCACTGCGCTGAAACATCAACCTGTTCCAGCCGGTTCGGCTGGTCACGGCGATAGATCAGGTTAAGCACTTTCTTCGGCGCCGGCTGCCAGCGCACGCCGTAGTTGGACCGCCTGGTGGCGCCAAGCGTCTGATCGTACTGGAGGTTGGCATCCACGGCGAGCGTCGATGTGAGGCGCCCGGAAGCCGACAGCAGCAGGTCGGATTTCGTGTCTGTTCGAGCCGTGCCCTGCAAGGTCACCCGCTGATCGGTGAAATAGTAGCGCTGGCCCAGCGCCAGGCGCATGCGTTCCACGCCTGTCGGTTCGATATAACGTGACACGACCGCCGCGGTCAATTGATTGGCATCGCTGATGCGATCGTTTCCGATGAAGCGGTTCTCGCTGAACAGCTGCGAAAAACTCAGGTCGGCCTCGGCGGTGTCGTAGAGCGGGAAGGCGCGCTGGTCGCGATATGGCGTATGGACATAGAACAGCCGCGGTTCGAGCGTCTGAGTCATCGCCTGGCCGAAAAAGCGGGCATCGCGTTCGAATACCAGGCCGCTGTCGACCGAAACTGTCGGCACCACGCGCGACAGATCGGACGAGGCGCCGGGAATGAACGGACTCTCGAGATGATAGCGGGACGCATGCAAGGACAGCCTCGGCGTGATGAAATACGCCGGGTGCAGGATCGGGTACGAAATCCTCGGGTTCAGGATGGCGCGATCGCCTCCCGCCAGATCCGGGTGCCAGAATCGCGTCAATTCGGAATCGGCAGCCCAGTCGAATCCCGCCACATCCTGCCGTCCGGCGCGGAAACTCACCTGCGGCAATCTGTCATACGGCCTTGCGATCGGCGCCAGCGGGTCCTGCAGCACTTGATAACCCGATACCCGGGCGGTAGTGCTCCAGTACGTGCTCGCATAATTGACGTTCAGGTCGCGCAGCAGCAGGCGTTGCGAAGCCTCGGTGATCGTGCGCGAGAAATCGCTGGGATAGTTGTCATCCGAAGCCCCATTCACATTCCAGTTGTACCAAAGGCCGGGAGTCAGTGTATGCGTATGCGTCGATGCATACGCATAGCGGTTGGTCCTGGTCTCCAGGTCGTTCGGCAGGAATTCGACCTTGGTCTGGCCTGCATAGGTCTCGCCCAGATACCGGCCCTCGGCGCCCAGTTGAACCCCGCGCCGGGCGATTGCCCGCGGATACAGCGTGAGATCGCGATTGGGAGCGATGTTCAGGTAATACGGCACCGTGACATCCAGTCCTCCCTTGCTGCTGGTGCCGATGGTCGGCGGCAGGAAGCCAGTCTTGCGCGCGTCGGACAAGGGGAACGACATGGCCGGCGTGCCGAGTATCGGCACGCCCTTGAAATACACCACGGTCTTGGTCGCAAACCCCATATCCCGGCCGGAATCGAGTTTCAGGGTATCGGATTTCAGGTACCAGTCGGGATCGGGACCTTCGCATGTGCTGTAGGTGCCGTCGGTCACCGTGGCGCGGTCCTGGGCTTCGAAGTCGATGCGTTCGGCGCTGCCCTGCCCGTTATTCTTTTCCAGCCGATAGGTCGGGTGCAGCACATAGCCCTTGCCTTCTTCGAGCCTGAGCTTCAGTTCGTCGCCGGTATAGGTGTCGCCGTAGCGGCGCAGGCGGATGTTCCCCGCCGCTTCGACTTCGTCCTCGAGCACCCGATAGGTGGCAGTGTCCGAATTGATGGTCATCGCGCCCCGCGTGATCTCCACATCGCGCTCGAGGATGAGTTCCCGGTCGGGGCGGCCGCTCATGCGTTCCGCGCTCACGGTCGATGGCGCGTCTTCGTCGCTCGGCCGGTCTCGTTTCGCGGGCGCCTGGGCAAGCGCGATCGTCGGCATCGAGGCAGCAGCCACGACCGCGGTCAGAAGGCGAAGCAAGCGTTGTGAGGGAGGGAATGCTCGATACCGGATCATGAAAAGGAGGGAGGGACGGGGATTTTTTGAATTGGATACCTTATTATATGGGAACTCATTGCCCTCATCCGGATTGTTGTTTCATGTCTCATAACTCTTCCCCCGATTTCCGCCTTGCCCAGCTAAAGCAATGGCTGTCCGAATTGCCGGCCGCGCCGGTGCTGCCTGAAACGCTTCGGCCCGCGTCCTCCGATGCAAGCTTCCGCCGTTACTTCCGCGTCGACGGTTCCGACAAAGCGACCTATATCGTGATGGATGCGCCTCCTCCACAGGAGGACGTGCGTCCCTTCATTCATGTCGCCAACGTGTTCGGCGAAGCCGGCGTATCCGTGCCAGGAATTCTGGAACAGGATGTTGAGCGCGGCTTCCTGCTGTTGACCGATCTGGGGTCCACCACCTATCTGAACCAGCTCAACAATGACAGCGCGCACAAGCTGTATATGGATGCGATCGATTCGCTGGTATTGATCCAGACCCGGAGCAAGCCCGACGTCCTCCCCGAATATGACCGCGCGCTGCTGCTGCGCGAACTGATGTTGTTCCCCGACTGGTACATCGGCAAGCATCTGAATGCCCGGTTGACCGATGCCCAGACGGCTGAACTCATGAAGGTGTTCGACCTGCTGCTCGCCAATAATCTGGCGCAGGGCCAGGTATATGTGCACCGCGATTACCATTCGCGCAATCTGATGGTGATGTCGCAAGGAAACCCTGGCATCCTCGATTTTCAGGACGCGGTATATGGACCGGTGACCTACGATTTGGTTTCGCTGCTGCGCGACGCCTACATACAGTGGGACGAGGAAATGGTGCTGGACTGGGCGATCCGTTATTGGGAAAAAGCCAAGCGGGCCGGCCTGCCGGTCAATCCGGACGTCGACGCGTTCTACCGCGATTTCGAATTCATGGGCCTGCAAAGGCATATCAAGGTACTTGGCATATTCGCACGGCTTTATCATCGCGACGGCAAGGATGCTTATCTGAACGACATGCCGCTCGTCATGGAGTATACCCGCAACGCGGCCAGGCGCTACAAGGAAATGGCTCCGCTGGTACGGTTGCTGGGCCAGCTGGAAGACGGCGCGCCGAAAGTCGGCTATACGTTTTGACGCTACACTGACCGTATGCTGGCGCTTTGACAACGGCGACAGCTACTCACCGGAATGCCAACAATGAAAGCGATGATTCTCGCCGCCGGTCGCGGTGAACGGATGCGTCCGCTGACCGATACCTGTCCCAAGCCATTACTGAAAGTGCGCGGACGCCCGCTGATCGTCTGGCACATCCTCAACCTGGTGCGCGCCGGGATCACCGAGATTGTGATCAACCATGCGCACCTCGGACAGATGATCGAAGATGCGCTCGGAGACGGCGCGCAGTTCGGCGCCCGCATCTCCTACTCCGCCGAAGGCACCGCCCTTGAAACCGCGGGCGGCATCGCCAAGGCACGGGCGCTGCTTGGCGACCAGCCCTTCGTCGCGGTCGCCGGCGACATATATTGTCCGTATTTCGATTTCGGACAGGTCGCGACCGCGCTGCAGGACAACGATCTGTGGGGCGACCCGTACCCGCAGGACAAACGCGACGTAGCCTGGCTATACCTGGTAAAAAATCCCCCGCATAACCTCAAGGGCGATTTCGCGCTGAACAGCTTCAGCATCGCCAATGAAGGTGAACCGAAGCATACGTTTTCCGGCATCGGCGTCTACCGTCCGGAAATATTCGACGCCATCGAAACCGGCCGCTCGGCCCCGCTGGCGCCGATCCTGCGCGAATACACCTCGAAGGGCCTGGTCGGCGGCGAACTGTATCGGGGCGACTGGACAGACGTCGGAACGCCGGAGCGCCTTGCGCAGCTGAATACGCCCTTTCAAGAAGGAGTCCGAAAATGAAATCCTATGCCGCGCGCCGCGCCAGACTGATCAACCAGATGCTCGCCAAGGGAGGCGGCGTCGCCATCATCCCGACTGCTCCTGAAGTCATGCGCAACCGTGATGCGGACTATCCTTATCGGCACGACAGCTATTTCTATTATTTATCGGGCTTTGCCGAACCGGAAGCCGTCATCGTTCTGATCGCCGGCAAGAAAAGCCAGTCGATTCTTTTCTGCCGCGAGAAAAACCTGGAGCGCGAGATCTGGGACGGTTATCGCTACGGCCCGGAAGCCGCCCGGGAAAAATTCGGATTCGACACCGCATTTGCGATCGGCTCGCTCGCCACCGAAATGCCCGGCCTGATCGCGAATTCTCCAGCGCTGTTCTACGCGCTGGGCAGCGATTCGAAGCTCGACGTGCAGGTCAAGGAATGGTTGCAGGCGGCACGCATGCAGGCACGCGCCGGCGTGACCGCGCCGTCGACCATGCATGATGTCAATGTGCTGCTGGATGAAATGCGGCTGTTCAAGGACACGGAAGAAGTGGACATCATGAAGCGCGCCGCAGCCATCTCGGCGCAGGCGCACCGGCGTGCCATGCGGACCTCGCGTCCCGGCCTGCGCGAATACCAGCTGGAAGCAGAACTGCTGCATGAATTCCGGCGGCAGGGATCGCAGTTTCCCGCCTACGGCTCGATCGTGGCGACCGGCCCCAACGCATGCGTATTGCACTACCGCGCCAGCGATGCCGAAATCAGGGACGGCGACCTGGTGCTGATCGATGCCGGCTGCGAGCTCGATGGGTATGCCTCGGACATCACTCGCACCTATCCTGCCAGCGGCAAATTCTCCGGACCCCAACGCACGCTGTATGAAATCGTGCTGGCGGCCCAAGCCGCCGCGATTGCCGAAATCCGCCCCGGCAAACGGTTCACCGATGGCCA
>JAQGLQ010000059.1 GCA_028292785.1 Noviherbaspirillum sp.
CTTCATGGGCGACGTACAGGCGCTGGCCTGCTGCCTGCCCGGCCCCGAGGTGCACGAAAGCGACGGTAAGACGGTAAAGGGCCGGATCGTGATCAAGTTCGGTCCGATATCCGCCGCCTTCAACGGATCTGCTTCTCTTGAGCGCGACGACGCTTCCCGTATCGGCACGTTGCGCGGCGCCGGCACCGACACCATCAGCAATTCGCGCGCGAAGGGCGACGTCGGCTACAAGGTCGTCGAAGCCGGTCCGGGGCGCACACGCGTCGACATTACGCTCGACCATATGCTGCAAGGCGCGCTGGCGCAGTTCTCGCGTTCAGGGCTGGTCCGCGACTTCGTGACGCGCATGATCGCCGACTTCGGACGCAATCTCGACGCGCGCATGAAGGGCGCAACGCCGGCGGAAATGCCGGCGTCGAAGATCAGCGTGTCCGGCACCATGATGAGTGTGTTGTGGGCTCGCATCCGGCGCATGTTCGGCGGCTGATCTTCAAGATTTCGGAAAAGGGGCTTCCCATGACATGCATCAAGAAAATCGCGCTCGAAGAACATTTCATGGCGCCCGGCTTCCAGGAGTATGCGGCCGTGTTCTTCAGGAACATCGACGCGGATTTGCAGCGCGAACTCTCGGGCAAGCTCGGCGATTTCGACGACCTGCGCCTGGAGGAGATGGACCGCGGCGGCATCGAACGGGTGATTCTTTCACAGTCGGGGCCGGGCGTACAGGCCGAAGCCGATGCGGCGACCGCGATTGCGCGCGCGCGGCAGAACAATGATTTCCTCGCCGAGCGCATCGCGCGTCATCCGACGCGCTACTCCGGTTTCGCGCATCTGCCGATGCAGGACCCGCACGAAGCGGCGCACGAGCTCGAACGCGCCGTCAAGACGCTGGGTTTCAAGGGCTCGATGGTCAATGGCCATACCAACGGCGTGTATTACGACGACCGTGCCTACGACCCGTTCTGGGAAGCGATGCAGGAGCTCGCCGTGCCGCTCTATCTGCACCCGGCGAACGCGTATGCCCAGCCGTATTCGCTGACCGGCCATCCCGAACTGATGGGCGCGACCTGGGGCTGGGGCGTGGAAACCGGCACGCACGCGCTGCGGCTGCTGTTCGGCGGCGTGTTCGACCGCTTTCCGAAACTCCAGGTGATCATCGGCCATATGGGCGAAGGGCTGCCTTTCCTGCGCTGGCGCTTCGACAGCCGCTTCGCGGTCTATCCGCACGGCGTCAAGCTCAAGCGCAAGCCATCGGAGTATTTCGGCTCGAATCTGCTGATCACTACCTCCGGTGTGTGTTCCGCGCCTTCCCTGATCGGAGCGATCGGAGAAATGGGCGCGGAAGCGGTGATGTTCTCGGTCGATTATCCCTATGAGTCCACCGACGCCGCCGTCGAGTTCATCGAACAGGCGCCTCTCGACGAGGCAACGCGTCAGCTGGTCTGCTACGGCAACGCGGCGCGTGTTTTCAGGCTTTGAATAGTGCGGAGCGCGTCACGATGCTCAAGGTGCCTGGCCTGGAGCCGGCGGCGCCGGGCGCTTACCGATCGATTACATGGCAGGAGAGCGGGCACATGAGCACATATCAATACGGCGCGAATATCCGTGCCAACGGCATACGTCAGCACTACCTCCGTTACGGAGGCAAGGACGCCGGCAACGGAAAGAACGATCCTGTGATCATCGTACCCGGTATCACCAGCCCGGCGATCACATGGGGTTTCGTCGGCGAGCGCTTCGGCCGGAATTTCGACACCTACATCCTCGACGTGCGCGGACGCGGGTTGAGCGAAGCCTCGGACGGCATCGACTACAGCCTCGATGCGCAGGCGGCCGACGTGCTCGGCTTCGCGAAGGCGCTCGGCCTCGATCGCTTCGCCATCGTCGGCCATTCGATGGGCGCACGCATCGGCACGCGCGCCGCGGGCTCGAAGCCGGCCGGATTGACGCGCCTGGTGCTGATCGATCCGCCGGTGTCGGGTCCGGGGCGACGGGCTTATCCCGCCAAGCTGCCATGGTATGTAGACTCGATGCGGCTGGCGCGCGAAGGCACCGATGCCGAAGGCATGCGCCCGTTCTGCCCGACCTGGACGGAGGAGCAGCTGCAGTTGCGCGCCGAATGGCTGCATACCTGCAATGAAGGCGCGGTGATTCGCAGCTTCGAGGATTTTCATACCGACGACATCCACGCCGACCTGCCGCGCGTCGCCGTGCCGGCGCTGCTGATCCAGGCCGGCCGCGGCGACGTGATTCGCGAGGAGGATGTCGCCGAAATGCGCGGGCTGCTGCCATCGCTGCAAGTGGCGCGGGTGGCGAACGCGGGACACATGATTCCGTGTGATGACGAAGAAGGTTTCTATCGCGCGTTCGGCGATTTCTTGGGCGCTCCGATCATCGGAGCTTAGGCAGCAAGGCTGCCGTGACATCGAAGGAGAGCAACAATGATCAGCGATCACGTCATGATCAAGGCTTGGCAACAGGTCCTTACCCTGTCCAGGCTGGAAGCGGGTCAGACCGTCACCATCCTGACGGCTGCCACCACCCATCCCCAGAACCTGCAGACGGCGACCATCGCGGCGCAACTGATGGGGCTGATCGTCAACCGCCTCGACCTGCCGCCGGTGAACGGCGAGAAGGCATTGAGCCGCGACCCGCT
>JAQGLQ010000070.1 GCA_028292785.1 Noviherbaspirillum sp.
CCCTCACGACACGCGCCGACATCGCGGCGATCAACCGGCTGTACAGCATGCGCCGCATGCTGCCGGTGGACCAGAAGACCGCATGGGCGCAACGCTTTTCCAACGACCTGGTGTTCCTGGTCGCCGAAGATGAACGCACCGGGGACATTATCGGTTCGGCCATGGGCGTGGACCATCTTGAAGCGTTCGGCGACGAGCAAGGCGGCACCAGCATGTGGTGCCTCGCGGTCGATCCGCAGACCGGGCTGTCGGGCGTAGGACAATCGCTGGTCGTGCATCTGATGCACTACTACGCCGAGCGCGGCCGCGCTTACCTGGAGCTCTCCGTCCTGCACGGCAACGAACCGGCGATCGGCCTGTACCAGAAGCTCGGCTTCGAGCAGGTGCCCGGCTTCGTGGTGAAGAACAAGAATGCGATCAATGAAAAACTGTTCGCCGACACGTCGGACTTCGACGCCCTGAATCCGTATGCGCGCCTGATCGTCGATGAAGCGCGGCGGCGCGGCATCAGCGTCGAAGTGCTCGATGCTGATGCCGGGATCTTCAAGCTGCGTTACGCCGGTCATGAAATGCTGTGCCGTGAATCGCTGACCGAACTCACGGGCGGCGTCGCAATGACCTGGTGCCAGGACAAGGTGCTGACCTCGCGCCGCCTCTCCTCGATCGGCCTGAGAGTGCCGCGCCAGCATACCTCGGGCGATGCCGAGGCCGACGCCGCATTCCTGCGCGAATGCGGATCGGTGGTGGTGAAGCCTGCACTTGGAGAACAAGGCAAGGGCATCAGCGTCGATGTGCGCACCGAAGACCATCTGCGGGAAGCGATTGCCCGCGCCGCGGCGGAAGGCGGCCATGTGATCCTCGAAGAATTCTGCGCCGGACAGGATCTGCGCATCGTCGTGATTGGCTACAAGGTAGTGGCCGCCGCGATCCGCAAGCCGGCTGAAGTGGTCGGCGACGGTGTGTCGACCGTGGCCCAGCTGGTGGAGCGCCAGAGCGCGCGTCGCGCGGCGGCGACCGGCGGCGAGAGCAAGATACCGATGGATGCGGAAACCGAACGCTGCCTTGCCGGACAAGGCATGCGCTGGGACTCGGTGCTGGAGAACGGCCAGGCGATCAATGTGCGCAAGACCGCGAACCTGCACACCGGCGGCACCATTCACGACGTCACCGCGGAGCTGCATCCGGCATTGCGCGACGCCGCCGAAACCGCTGCCCGCGCATTGCGCATTCCGGTTGTCGGACTGGATTTCCTGGTTCCCTCGCCGGACTCCGACGAGTACGTCATCATCGAAGCCAACGAACGCCCCGGCCTGGCGAATCATGAGCCGCAGCCGACCGCGCAACGCTTCATCGATCTGCTGTTTCCCTTTACTACCTGATTTCTGTCTGATTGACATGCATAAACTGCCCATCGACGGCGAGTATCTGAAAGCGACACTGCTGGAACTCCTCGCCATACCCAGTCCGGCGGGCCTGACCGACGAAATCGTCCATTACACCGGCAGCAAGCTGGACGCGATGGGCATCTCCTACGACCTGACCCGGCGCGGCACGATACGTGCCATCCTGCCGCGCAACATGCCCGAGCGGCGCAAGTCCAGTCCGGCATGCGCCGTCGTCGCCCATCTCGACACGCTGGGCGCGATGGTGCGCGAGGTCAAGGACAACGGCAGGCTGGCGCTCATGCCCATCGGTACCTGGTCCAGCCGCTGGGCGGAGGGCGGGCGCGTGACCGTGTTCACCGAGAAAAGCCGGTATCGCGGCTCGGTGCTGCCGCTGATGGCGTCGGGCCATGTGTATAACGAAAAAGTCGATACCCAGCCGGTCAACTGGGACCAGCTCGAATTGCGCATCGACGAGCATGTGCTCAGTCCGGCGGACGCGGACGCGCTTGGCATCCAGGTCGGCGATTTCGTCGCGTTCGACGCCGCTCCCGAGCTGCTCGAGAACGGCTTCATCGTATCGCGCCATCTCGACGACAAGGCGGGAGTGGCGGCGGTGCTGGCGGCGCTGAAAGCGGTGGTGGAATCGAAGGTGCCGGTGCCGATGGATTGCCATGTGGTGTTTACCCTGACCGAGGAAGTCGGGTCCGGCGCGCGCGCGGTGATCGAGAGCCATGTCAGCGAAGTCATCGGCGTCGATATCGGTCCGGTGGCGCCCGGTCAGGGCGCGAGCGAGCGCGGCGTGACGATCCCCTTGATGGATTCGGCCGGCCCGCACGACTATCACCTGACGCGGCGGCTGCTCGGTCTGTGCCGCGAGCACGGCATCCCCAGCAACCGCGACGTGTTCCGCTTTTATCACTCCGATGCCGGCGCGGCGGTCAGCGCGGGACGCGATGTGCGCACCGCGCTGCTGTGTTTCGGCGCCGATGCCTCGCATGGCTACGAGCGCACGCATCTGTCGGTGCTGACGCATCTGGCGGAATTGCTCGGGCTGTATTTTCAGAGCGGACCGACGCTGCCGGAAGACCGGCAGGAGCGACTCGATTCGGTCGAATCATTTTCGCATCAGCTCGATGCGGAACAACTGGCGCCGGTGGAAATGCCGCAGCCGGATGTGACGGAATTGGTGCGCCTCGGGGAAGCGCGGGGCCCGGAAGGGCGCCCCAATAACGGCAATTAGGCCGGCGGCGATGCAGCGCCGCCGCATCGCTCATACCGCCAAGACCGCCTGGTTCGCATTCAGGTTACTGCTTGGCGCCCGGTCGCGTCGCCGAGTCGAAATATCCTGACTCGATGAACTTGAGCCACAAGCTGCCTACGACCTTGATATTATCTTGCGTAAAAAGATAGTGTCCGAAATCCTCTACCCGTGCCACGCGATATTTAGCGGTATACGGTTCCATGATCTCCCTCTGCGCATCCACCACTGCGGGCGGAAAGACTTCGTCACGCGTACCATTCATCTCCAATACCCGTACCGTTTTCAATTTCTCGGGCGGATACGTCACATCGAAAAAGTCCTGTGCGAAGCGTGCGAAGCCATTCTTCCGGTATTCAGCCGGCAGAAAGTCCGATCGCCAGAGCCGCATCGCCCAGTCGCCGAGCGCCCCGGTGTTGAAAAACATGGAGGAATCCTCGGCGCTCTTGAAGCGCGGGTTCTTCAGTGCGTTCTGCCACCATATTTCACGCGTTTCCTTATCTATCCCTTTGGTGTAAAACTCGAAGTCCCTGGGGCCGCGCTCGCGCACCCGCATGACCGACTGGTCGTATGGCCAGTCGAACTTGCCGGTTGTTGCACGGCTGTTGAAGTAGGCCACACCGGTACTGGCCGTGCCCCAGCCAAGATAGCCATCCGGCGTTGCATACTTCGCCAATGGCCAGAGGAAGGCGCCGCCGGTCGACATTCCCCAATACAGGACCAGTGACCTCCTCCGGTCGGCAGGCGGCACCGCATGTTCTACCGCCTTTCGATACCCGATCAGCATGGTAACGGGGTTTGCCATCATCATCTGCTTGTGCAGTTCCGTACCGGGTTTCGGAACACGAACGGATTCGCTTGCAGTCGGGCTCGACACACTGACAATCGGCTGCGTAACGAAATCGTCCGGCGACCAGTGAGCCTTTTGCTTGCGATTGAAGATCGGCATGCGCTGTCCGAGCGGCACATCCTTCCACGAACCGGTGCCGTCGGGAGCAAGGAAGTTCCAGCGTCCAATCCGGGACAAGGCAATAAAGGTGATGCCGCGTTTGGCGAGCCACGGCCCCATGCCTTCCTTGCCATCTGCCGCCTCGATGAAGTCCATTGAATACTCGCTGCCGGCCTCGCCGGCTACCACCACGATTTTCTTGCCATTGCGCAGAAGTGGTTTCTCAGGATCGAGACGCACATAAACCTGCGTGAACTCGCCGCCATACGCGGTGAAATCGATGAATTCGGTTTTCTGGGTATAGCGGGTGGTTTCCGCGTAATTATTCGCGGCAAGGATCTCTGCCACTTCCGATTTTTGCATCGTGCCGTTATCCTGCGGCAGATTCCATGCGCCTGCGCCGCCGACAGTCAATGTCATCACAGCGCCTGCGACAACGCTGGTAAGCCAAGTTGCTTTCATATGTCTTCCTTCATTT
>JAQGLQ010000087.1 GCA_028292785.1 Noviherbaspirillum sp.
GGTCAACGTCGAATCGATCGCCTGGAACAGGGTGTAGCCGTCGGGTGCCGAGCGCGCCGCGATCTCCGCCGCGATGATGGTATTGCCGCCGCCGCGATTATCGATGATCACTTGCTGTCCGAGGCTATCGCCAAGTTCCTTGCCGATGACGCGCGCCACCAGGTCGGCCGGTCCGCCCGCCGGGAACGGTACGATCAGGCGGATCGGCTTGGACGGATAGCTTTGCGCCCAGGACGCGCCCGCCATGCCGAGCGCCGCCAGCGCGCAGCCCAACTTGATCATGCCGCGCCGCACTGCCTGTCCGCGACGCGCGCGGCTGGATGCTGCTTTTTTCATTTCATGTCTCCGATTGTTGATGCCTCGACTGCAGGCGTATTCATTGATGGAATATTGCGGTTTCGCCCTGTTCAACCTATCAGTCGAGCTTCAAGCCGAGCTCTTTGATTATCGGCCCGTACTTGGCGGACTCGCGCTGCACGGTGGCCACATATTCCTCCGGCGTGCTGCCGAACGGCTCCATGCCGACCACCGCCAGCCTGTCCTTCACTTCCTGCGTGCCGAGCGCTTCGATCACGCCAGCGCGAATTTCCTGAACAATATTCTTCGGCGTGCCCGCGGGCGCCGACAGGCCGAACCACACGGTGACGTCGTAGCCTTTCAGGCCCAGCTCATTCATGGTCGGAACATCCGGCAGCACCGCGGCGCGGCGCAGACCGGTGGTCGCCAACGGCCGCAGCTTGCCCGCCTTGATTTGCGCCAGATTGGTCGAAATCCCGTCGACGCCGACCTGGACCTCGCCGGACAGCATGCCTTTGGCGGTTTCCGCGCTGCCCTTGTAGGGTACGTAGGACATCTTCGCGCCGGTCATCTTATTGAATATTTCTCCCGCCAACTGCATCGATACCGTGCCGCCGCCATAGAAAATGCTGCCGGGCTTGGCCTTCGCCTCGTTGATCAGCTCCGACAGGTTTTTCGCCGGCAGCGAGGCGGTGCCGAGGAATACCAGCGGCTGCGTTGCCAGGATCGTAATGTGGGTGAAGTCCTTTATCGGGTCGTAGCGCGGTTTCGAAAACAGCGTCTGGTTCATCGTCATGGTCGAGTCCAGGGGCATGAACAGCGTGTAGCCATCGGGCGCCGCGCGCGCGACCTCGGTCGCGCCGATCACCGTGAAGCCGCCCGGCTTGTTGTCGACGATGACCGGCTGTTTCCAGCGGGATGACAGTTTGTCGGCCATGATCCTTGCCAGCATGTCGGTCGGGCCGCCCGCGGGAAACGGCACCACGATGCGTACCTGCTTGGCGGGCCAGGCATCGGCCGCCAGTGCCGGTAGCGACATGCCGAAAGCGGACAGCGCCAGTGCGCAGGCGCCCAGCGATTTTTGTAAACGGGTGAGGCGGAACATAATCGGTCTCCTTGAAGGACGTCATGCCGCCGGCAGCGCTCGCTGCGCGGCGGACAATAAAGCGAGGTGTTCTATTTTTCGGATCCGGAGCGGAATGCCGGCACAAGCCTTAAGCCGGTTCAGAATCCGTACAGGGCCGCCGGATTGTCGACCAGGATGCGGCGCCGCATTGATTCGTCCGGCACCCATGTCAGCAATTGATCGAGCAGCTCGGTGGTATTGGGCATCTTGCCCTTGAAGGACACATGCGGCCAGTCGCTGCCCCAGACCAGGCGGTCGCGCCGCGCTTCGAGCAGTGATTCCACGAAGGGCACCATGTCGGCATAGGGCGGCGGCTGGTCCGAGAAGCGATAGCCGGAGGAAAGTTTCACCCAGCAGCGGCCGCGCCGCACCAGCCTGAGCAAGGCCTGGAAGCCGGGGTCGTTGACGCCCGCGCCGGCGCCGACCGAACCGATGTGATCGACCACGACGTCGGTCGCCAGTCCGGCCAGCGTGCTTTCCATTTCCGCCAGCGGCGCGTGGCCGCCATCGTTCATCACGTGCAGCTGCACATGCCAACCGAGCTTCGCGATGCGCTCCGCGAGCACAGGCATCTCGGACAGCGGCGCCGCGCCGGCGTGGCCTATGGTATAGCGGACGCCGCGCACTCCCTTTTCATGCATCTCGGCCAGATCGCCGTCGCTCACATCCGCGCGCAGCGCGGCGATCATGCGCGCCGGGCGGCCGACGTCAGCAAGCGCATCGAGGTGGCGCCGGTTATCGGTGGCGTAACCGCTGGGCTGTATCAACACCACGCGCTCTATACCCAGTACATCAAGCACCTTGCTCAGGGTCGAGGGCAATGCTTCCGGCACATCGAAAGCCCTGGTCGGCGCCACCGGATATTTACTGTCAGGCCCATAAACATGCACGTGGCAATCGGTTGATCCCGGCGGGCATTTGAGCAGAGGTGTTCTTGGATCGGGATTGGGGGGCTGACACAATTCAGGCATTGAAAATCTCCATCTGATTATTGTTGGCACCCCATCTCACGGGATGGGGTCGTGCAGGCACGGCCGATGAGGCCGCCGCGGAACGCGTCCGCATGCGGTGCATGGCCCCTTCGTGATTTTTCGTTCGGGAGCGCCGCCGGCTCAGCCGGGCGGCGCGAGGGCGGGCCTATTCAAACCACTTGTCTTCTTCGAGGAGGATCGGCACTTCCTTGTTCTTCTCCGAATAGCCGTCGAACGGATTGCCGTCGAGGTCGATGCGGGCGAGCACATCCTGGGCCGGATCGAGGGCCGCGCCGATGCGCAGCATCACCAGGGGTTCCTCTTCGAAAGCCTGGAACCAGTAGAACGCGCCGGCGGGAACCAGCACGCAGTCATTCTTGCTGACATCCCTGCGCTCGCCCTTCGGACCGAAGAAGGAGGCGCCGCCCTGGAGCACGACGAAGACATGGTCTTCGTTGGAATGCGCATGCAATTCATTCTCGCCGCCGCTTGCATAGGTTTTCAGCACCACATTCATGTGCGTGCTCGCGCCCAGCACCTGGTTCGTCCTGCCCTGCTTCGGCAGGCGGGCGCGGATGTGGAAGAAGCTGGGCACCTTGCGCTTTGCCATTCTCTCCATCTCGTCGCGCCACTCGGCGGCGGTGTTGGCGATCGGCGCCACTTCACGTTCTACTTTGACGGCTTCCATTTTTGATCCTCTCGAAAATATGCGGGTCGCGGGGCATGCCGGAAATTTGCCATTCCCTCAGCCCGCGGCCTTCAACAGTTTGTCTCGATGTACTGCGCCCGGCGGCCAGTACTCTCTCCTTGTTTCATCGCTGCCGATGAAGAGCTCTCTTTAGTTAGGTCTCTAATTGCAGAATATCTTAGGCATCCCCCTTTGTCCATACTTCGATGCCTTAAAATCTTGCCTAATTTCAGAATAAGAACTTCTCTTAAACATTGCTTGATGAATCAATGTTGAAGGCTGCATCAAGCTGAAATTAAGCTTTTCTGGATGAATCAAAAAATACGAATTCCATTGCCCAACATTGATTCATAAAGCAATGTTGAAGCAGGATTCAATCTAAGAAAATGGAAGACTAAAATGTTTCAAATCTTAGTTTTAATAAGCTTCTATTCTTAAAAATCATTTTAACTCTTTATAATTAGGCTTCTTAAACGCTGGGTCGACAGAAGATGATATCCATGCAGGACAGGCAGGTAAATTATGGAACCCGGGCCCGGCTCGGCATGCTGCTTCCTTCGGGCAACGTGGCGGCCGAGCCGCAGATCCTCCGCATGCTGCCGCCAGGCGTATCGCTGCATACCACGCGGCTCAAGCTGACGGGCAGCTCTCCCGAGGAATTGCTTGCCATGGCGGAAAACGTCGAGCCCGCCGCCATGCTGCTCGCCGACGCCAGGCCCGATGTCATCGCATTTCACTGCACCGCCGTATCCACCTGGGACCCGGCGATGGATGCGACAATCAGCGCGCGCATCGAGGCGGCGACCGGCGTGCGCGCCTTCACCACGGCGGGCGCATTGATCGATGCGCTGCATGTGCTGCGCGCGAGAAGGATCGTGATGATCACTCCCTATATCAAGGCGATCAACCGCAGCGAGATCGCGTTCCTCGATCATCACGGCATCGAGGTCGTCAACGACTTTGGACTCGAAATCGATAATCCGCAGGCAATGTTCGACGTCGACCCGGCGGTCTGGTTCGATCTCGTCCTGCAGCGGCGCGATATCAATGCCGACGCTTTCTTTCTCAGCTGCACCGCGATCCGTTCCGCCGAAATCATCGATGCGCTGGAGGCTGAAATCGGCCGACCCGTCATCACAAGCAATCAGGTAATGGCATGGCGCGCGCTGAAGATGGCCGGCATCGAGGATGCCATCGACGGCTACGGCCGCCTGTTCGCGGCGCGCCCATAGAGCCTGTCAGGCTTTGGCATCCCGCGCCGCGCATGCCGGGCTGCCGAAGCGCTGCGCGCAATTCCAGTAGAATCCTGTTTCTCCGCAATCTTCGGCGTTCGCCTCCCTACCCGTGACTGGTCTGATTCCCCTCGCCGCAACCACTTTCATCCAGATCCTCACCGCAATGGCCGCGCTGACGGTGCCGGCCTTCGCACCGGAGCTGGCGCGTGAACTGGGAGTGCCGAATTCACTGATCGGCAATTACATTTCGATGGTGTACGTGGGCGCGGCATCGGCCACGCTGATCGGCGGCAGCATGGTCGCCCGCGTCGGCGGCCTGCGTCTCAGCCAGATCTCGCTGCTGATATGCGGCACCGGGCTGCTGATGTCGTTGATCACCTCGGTTCCGGCGATCGCGCTCGCCGCGCTGGTGCTCGGCATCGGCTATGGCCCGATCACGCCGGCCAGTTCACACCTGCTGGCGCGCGCGGCGCCCACGCATCTGCGCAGCCTGATGTTCTCCATCCGCCAGACCGGCGTCCCCGCCGGCGGCGCGCTGGCGGGGATCATCGTGCCTTCGGTCACCGTATTGTTCGGCTGGCGCTGGGCACTGGCGCTGGTGGCCCTGATGTGCATCGCGCTGGCGCTGTTATTGCAACCGTTGCGCGAGAAATTCGACGACGACCGCAAGCGCGATCAGCCGATCTCGATGGGCGCCATCGTGGCATCGCTGCGCCTGGTCGCGCATGAGCCGCAGCTGCGCATGCTTGCCATCGTGTCCTTCGTGTTCGCGGGAATGCAGATGTGCACCAGCAC
>JAQGLQ010000142.1 GCA_028292785.1 Noviherbaspirillum sp.
CTGTACAACCGCGCGGGTGAACTGGTGCTGGACACCGTGCTGTTCGATCCGACGCTGATCTATGTGCTGTTCTCATACACGCGCGCCTATTTCATGGTCGACATGGAGGTGCCATCGGCCTACGTGCGCTTCCTGCAGTCGCTGCTGCCCAGCAAGCCGGTCAGCGAGATCTACACCATCCTCGGATTGCAGAAGCTCGGCAAGGCCGCGTTCTATCGCGATTTCCTCGAACATCTGCGCCATTCGTCCGATCGCTTCGAAGCCGCGCCCGGCATCCGCGGGCTGGTGATGGCGGTGTTCGCGCTGCCGTCCTTTCCGTATGTGTTCAAGGCCATCAAGGACTATTTCCCGCCGCCGAAGGACACCACCAGAGCGCAGGTGAAAGAGAAATACCTGCTGGTGAAAAACCATGACCGCGTCGGGCGCATGGCCGACACCCTGGAATACTCCAACGTCGCGTTCCCGCGCTCGCGCTTCTCGGATGAACTGCTGGCCGAGCTGAAGCAGGTGGCGCCCTCCATCGTCGAGGAAGAAGGCGACCGGATCATCATCAGGCATCTGTATATCGAGCGGCGCATGGTGCCGCTCAACATCTGGCTTGCCGAAGCGGAAGAGCGCGGCGACCATGCGGCGCTGGAGCATGGCATCGTAGAGTATGGAAACGCGATCAGGGAACTGGTCGGCGTCAATATCTTCCCCGGCGATATGCTGTATAAAAACTTCGGCGTCACGCGTCATGGCCGCGTCGTGTTTTATGACTACGACGAAATCGAATACGTCACCGATTGCAATTTCCGCGCGATTCCCGAAGCTCGGAACGAGGAAGATGAGATGTCGAGCGAGCCCTGGTATCCGGTCAGGAAGAACGATGTCTTTCCCGAGCAGTTCGGTACTTTTTTGCTCGGCAATGCGCACGTGAAGAAATATTTCATGAAGCACCATGCGGAATTGCTTACGCCGCAATTCTGGGAAAACGCCAGGCAGCGCCTGCTGGCCGGCGAGATCGCCGACGTCTTCCCGTATCCGCAGGAACTGCGTTTCAGTTTCACACCCCTTGGCACGGCCAGTGAGGCCGCTTGATATGGAGATGAAAAAATGGACGATCCTGTAGTCATAGTCGGCGCCGCGCGCACCCCGATGGGCGCATTCCAGGGAGATTTTTCCTCCATGTCCGCCAGCGATCTGGGCGCGGTCGCGATACGCGCCGCCATCGAGCGCGCCAACCTGGAGCCGCAGCGGGTGGACGAAGTATTGTTCGGCAATTGCCTGATGGCGGGACAGGGACAGGCGCCCGCGCGCCAGGCGGCGATCAAGGCCGGCGTGCCCGCTTCCGCCGGCGCGGTGACGCTGTCCAAGATGTGCGGCTCGGCGATGAAGGCCGCGATGATGGCGCATGATGCGATCGTCGCCGGCAGCAGCGCGGTGGTGGTCGCGGGCGGCATGGAATCGATGACCAATGCGCCCTACCTGATTCCGAAAGCGCGCGGCGGCTATCGCATCGGGCACGCGATGATGTACGACCACATGATGATCGACGGCCTGGAAGACGCTTACGCGAGAGACGAAAAAGGCGGCGGCCGCTCGATGGGCCCCTTCGCCGAAGAATGCGCCGCCCGCTCCCAGTTCACGCGCGAGCAGCAGGATGCCTATGCGATGGAGTCGGTGCGGCGCGCGCAGGCGGCGACGGTCGATGGTTTCTTCAAATGGGAAATCGCGCCGGTGACAGTCAGCGGCCGCGGTGGCGAGACCGTGATCGACAAGGATGAAGGGCCGCTCAAGGCCAAGCGCGAAAAGATCCCGACGCTGAAGCCGGCGTTCCGCAAGGACGGCACCATTACCGCCGCTTCGTCGTCATCGATCAATGACGGCGCTGCCGCCCTGGTGCTGATGCGCGAATCGACCGCGAACGAACTCGGGTGCACGCCGATCGCGCGCATCCTCGGTCACGCCACGCATGCGCAGGCGCCGGAGTGGTTCACCACCGCTCCCATCGGCGCGATCGAAAAGCTGTATGAGAAAACCGGCCTGAAGACAAAGGACGTCGATCTGTTCGAGATCAACGAAGCGTTTGCCGCGGTGCCGATGGCGGCGATGAAAGAGCATGGCATTGCGCACGAGAAGATCAACATCCATGGCGGCGCATGCGCGCTCGGCCATCCGATCGGCGCCTCGGGCGCGCGCATCATCGTCACGCTGATCGGCGCGCTGAAGAAAACTGGCGGCCGGATCGGTGTCGCCGCGCTGTGCATCGGCGGCGGCGAAGCGACAGCGATGGCGATCGAGCTGGTGTGACAAACCGGAAAGAGGTGCAGCATGCGTAACGCATTAGTCATCGGCGCATCGCGCGGTATCGGCCGCGAGTTCGTCCGGCAACTGCTGGAAGACGGCTGGAAGGTAACCGCTACCGCGCGCGACGACCCGTCGATCGTGGCGCTGAACGCGGCGGGGGCGGAAGCCATCAAGCTCGATGTCGCCCGGCCGGAGTCGCTGGCGGCGCTCGGCTGGCGGCTCGACGGCGCGAAAGTGGATCTGGCGCTGTATGTGGCCGGCGTGTACGGCCCGCCCGACGGCGCGCAGACGCCGCCTTCGGTGCAGGACTTCGACGCGGTGATGCATCCCAATGTACTGGGCGCGATGCAGATGATCCCGATGGTGGCGCCCATGGTCGAAGCCGCGCAGGGCAGATTCGTCTTCGTCAGCAGCGCCATGGGCAGCATCGCGGAGGTCACGGCGAGCAACGGCTGGGTATACCGGGTGTCGAAGGCGGCGCTCGGCATGGCGGTGAGAAGCGCTTCCTTCGATTATCCGAAAGCCACTTTCGTCGCGATATCCCCCGGCTGGGTGCGCACCGACATGGGCGGCCCGAGCGCATCGATCGCGGTCGATGAAAGCGTGGGCAATATGCTGCGCGTGATCGGGACCCTGACGATCGCCGACACGGGAACCTTCCGCAATCACGTCGGCCGCAAACTGGCGTGGTGACACGAAGCGAAACCGTATGGCACGAAACACAAAAGCAGACCTGTGTCCTTGTTGCGCGGGCCGCGCCTATGCGCAATGCTGCGGACGTTTCATCGATGACGGCGCGCTCGCGCAGACGGCGGAGGAATTGATGCGCTCGCGCTATACCGCCTATGTGCTGCGCAAGGAAGACTATCTGAAGGCGACCTGGCATGCCCGCACCCGCCCGGCCGAAGCGTTTGCCCGGGACGATGAAGTCAAATGGCTGGGACTCGAGGTGCGCGAGCATGCGCCGGCCGGCGACCAGGCGACGGTGGAATTCGTGGCGCGCTACAAGGTGGGCGGCCGCGCCCACCGCATGCATGAGATCAGCCGCTTCCTGCGCGAGAGCGGGCGCTGGTTTTACCTCGATGGCAGTTTTCCGGAAAGGCAGGCATGACGGTTCTCGAATCGAAACTGAATCCGCGCTCCGAGGAATTCAGGGCCAATGCTTCCGCCCTGCGGAAGCTGGTGGATGACCTCAGGGCCAGGGTCGACAAGATCATGCAGGGCGGCGGCGAGGAAGCGCGCAGCAAGCACACGGCGCGCGGCAAGCTGCTGCCGCGCGAGCGGGTGCAGACGCTGCTCGATCCGGGCACGCCCTTCCTGGAGCTGTCGCAGCTGGCCGCCTTCGGCATGTATGACGACGCCGCGCCGTCGGCGGGCATCATCACCGGCATCGGCCGCGTCGCCGGCCAGGAATGCGTGATCGTCTGCAACGATGCGACCGTCAAGGGCGGGACCTATTACCCGATGACGGTGAAAAAGCATTTGCGCGCGCAGGAGATCGCCGACCAGAACAACCTGCCGTGCATCTACCTGGTCGACAGCGGCGGCGCCAATCTGCCGAACCAGGATGAGGTCTTTCCGGACCGCGACCACTTCGGCCGCATCTTCTACAACCAGGCCAATCTGTCGGCCAGGGGCATTCCGCAGATCGCGGTGGTGATGGGCTCCTGCACCGCGGGCGGCGCCTACGTGCCGGCGATGAGCGAGGAATCCATCATCGTCAGGGACCAGGGCACGATATTTCTCGCCGGCCCGCCGCTGGTGAAGGCGGCCACCGGCGAAGTGGTCTCGGCCGAAGACCTCGGCGGCGGCGACGTGCATACGCGGCTGTCCGGCGTGGCCGACCATCTCGCGCAGAACGATCTGCATGCGCTGTCGCTGGCGCGCACCATCGTCGC
>JAQGLQ010000098.1 GCA_028292785.1 Noviherbaspirillum sp.
GCCGCCCCCGACAGCTGTTCGAGAGCCGCCTGCCATCGCTCTTCCGCGCCGTCCGGCGCGTGACGGACAATGGGTAGCAATGCCCGGCTCAGTTCATCGAATAATCCGACCAGCGTTTGCGCCAGGGGCAACAGATCGGTATTGCGTTTCGCGGTAAATAATTTTTTCAGCCATGGGTTCTGCCTGAGTTCGGCATACAGCGCCATCAGCCGCCTCCGTTCGGAGGCATGGGAAGGGGTCGATTCGGCCACGGAGATCGGCGGCACGGTGGCCAGCCAGGCGGAGAGCGTCGTGACGCGCGGCGGGATGATCGGCCGGCCGGCGTGAGCCGCGAGGGCCGCCTTCAATTGTTGGGCTCCGGAAAAGTCGGGCACGACCACGCGCACGGACGAAAAATCAACATGCGAAACATCCGCGAACTCTGCCAGCAACCCGCGATCAAACAGCGCACATACCGCCTGACTCCAGAAATCCGAAGATGGGGCTAATAACAAGGGACGATACAGCATGAAATTTCTATAATGGGTTAGCGGACCTGTTACTGCAGCCTGGGGCCATGGCTTCCGGTTCAGCCCGATATTATCCGAACGCGGGTTACAATTAACATGCCGACCTACACATTTTTTGAAAATCGGTTATGATTTATCCAATACCCCGCCGTATTACCTCTTGCAACAGCCTTTTACAGTCCTGACATCGCGCACGACGTTTCCATATGCTCACTGCAGTCCCGGACACGTTGACCCGAGGAATAGAGCAAGAATGGTAAGCCCGTCGGAGCCGAGTGACTGACTCCTTTGCCCCTCTCACTGAGGAAAACCATGAGCGAAAATATAAAATACATCACTGATGCGTCCTTCGATTCGGACGTTTTGAAATCCGACAAGCCCGTGCTGGTTGACTTCTGGGCCGAATGGTGTGGTCCGTGCAAAATGATTGCTCCGATCCTCGAAGAGGTCGCCAAGGAGTATGATGGCAAGATCCAGATCGCGAAAATGGACGTGGACGCAAACCAGTCGGTGCCAGCGAAATTCGGCATTCGTGGCATTCCGACCTTGATCCTCTTTAAAAATGGCGAGCCCGCAGCGCAAAAAGTCGGCGCCATGGCAAAAGGTCAGCTCACCTCGTTCATTGACAGCAATATCTAGAAAACGCAACACGGCGGCGCGCTCGCGCCGCTGGCATAAATAATTACTTACTCCGCGCAGTTCCCTCCCCCACCTATTTTTTCCCATCCCGGGACACACTTATGCATTTATCTGAACTCAAGGCGTTACACGTCTCCGCTCTGCTGGAAATGGCGATCGGACTCGAAATCGATAACGCGGCGCGCTTGCGCAAACAGGAACTGATGTTCGCAATCCTGAAAAAACGCGCGAAATCCGGAGAACAAATCTTCGGCGACGGGGCGCTCGAGGTCCTCCCCGACGGCTTCGGCTTCCTGCGCTCTCCGGATGCCAGCTACATGGCATCGACGGATGACATTTATATTTCACCTTCGCAAATTCGCCGCTTCAATCTGCACACAGGCGATTCGATCGAAGGCGAAGTCCGCACCCCCAAGGATGGCGAACGCTATTTCGCATTGGTGAAGGTGGACAAGGTCAACGGAGAACCGCCCGAGGCTTCCAAGCACAGAATTCTCTTTGAAAACCTGACTCCGTTGCATCCGAACCGGGTGATGACCCTGGAACGCGAAATGCGCGGCGAAGAAAACATCACCGGGCGCATCATCGACATGATCGCGCCGATCGGCCGCGGACAGCGCGGACTGCTGGTGGCCTCGCCGAAATCAGGCAAATCGGTGATGCTGCAGCATATCGCGCATGCGATCACGACCAATCATCCGGATACCGACCTGATTGTGCTGCTGATCGACGAACGTCCCGAGGAAGTGACGGAAATGCAGCGTTCGGTGCGCGGCGAAGTGGTTGCTTCCACGTTTGACGAACCGGCGACACGCCATGTCCAGGTAGCCGAGATGGTGCTCGAAAAAGCCAAGCGCCTGGTCGAGATGAAGCGTGACGTGGTCATTCTGCTCGACTCCATCACCCGTCTGGCACGTGCGTACAACACCGTGATCCCGGCTTCGGGCAAAGTGCTGACCGGCGGTGTCGACGCCAATGCACTGCAGCGTCCGAAGCGCTTCTTCGGCGCGGCGCGTAATGTGGAAGAAGGCGGTTCGCTGACCATCATCGCCACCGCGCTGATCGAAACAGGCAGCCGCATGGATGACGTGATCTATGAAGAATTCAAGGGCACGGGCAATATGGAAGTCCACCTCGAACGTCGCCTCGCCGAAAAACGTGTGTATCCGTCAATTAACCTGAACAAATCCGGCACCCGCCGCGAGGAGTTGCTGATCAAACCGGATCAGTTGCAGAAAATCTGGGTGCTGCGCAAGTTGCTGTACGGCATGGATGAGATCGAGGCAATGGAATTCATTCTCGACAAGATGAAATCGACCAAGAACAATGCGGAGTTCTTCGATATGATGCGGCGCGGCGGCAGTTAAGCCCGCCAGCAGGCGGTTCGCATCGATGCCGCTGTGCGGCGGACGTCGGTGGGACCGCCATATAGCAATATTCAATTCGCAAGCCACTGATTTTATTGTACAATCCCGTGCTTTACTCCCCCGGCAAGTGACCGGCAATCGGGTCAAGAAGCAGCACGACCGACGAAGTGCCGATTGGCTACCCAACCATCTGAGGAAATCATGAAAGAAGGCATTCACCCGAATTATCGCGAAGTCGTATTCCACGACATGTCCAACGACTTCAAATTCATCACACGCTCGACCATTCAGACGCGTGAGACCATCAATTTCGAAGGCAAGGACTATCCCCTCGTAAAGATCGAGGTGTCGGCGGAATCCCATCCGTTCTACACGGGCAAGCACAAGATCGTCGACACGGCAGGCCGTGTGGAAAAATTCCGTCAGAAATTCGGCAATCGCGGCTCAAAAACACAGGCCGCCGGTTAACAGGTTGCTATGTTTCAAAAGGCAGCTGCGGCTGCCTTTTTTATTTTCTGCGCTCCAGTAGTCTGCGGTATCTGAACAGCCCGGCGGCTTTTACGGCACAATATCGCCGAATCAATAATAACAAGTCGATCACAGTCCCCCTCTTCATGAAGCCTGTCCGCCTTCCCGCTTCCGCCACGAATACACTTCCGCGCTGGGCGCTGTTCGCCTTATGCCTGCTGTATATCGTACCGGGCCTGATCGGACGCGATCCGTGGAAAAGCGACGATGCCGCAAGTTTCGGCATCATGTGGACGATGGCGCACGGCGGGCTGAACGACTGGCTGTGGCCGCATATCGTCGGTCTGCCCATGCCGGAAAAAGGGCCGCTGGCCTATTGGCTCGGTGCCATAAGCATCAAACTGCTTGGATGGCTGCTCGGAGATCCGCTCGCCGCGCGCATCGCCACCGTCGGCTTTTTCCTGATCGGCTCGACGGCCGTCTGGTACACCACCTATCTGCTTGGCCGGCAACCGGAAGCACAGCCTTTGAAACTCGCTTTCGGAGGGCAACCTGAGCCGAAGGATTATGGCCGCACCCTCGCCGACGGCGCACTGCTGATCTACCTCGGCTGTCTCGGATTGCTGCTGCATAGCCACAGCACCAGCACGGAAGCCTTGCAGGTTTCTCTGGTCGC
>JAQGLQ010000125.1 GCA_028292785.1 Noviherbaspirillum sp.
CGGGAGGCCGAAGAAGCGCCTGGACACGCTCGGCAAGGTCGACGGCTCGCAAGTCTTCAGCATGGACCTGAAGCTGCCCGGCATGCTCAACGCCGCGGTCAAGGACGGCCCGGTCTTCGGCGGCAAGGTCAAACGCTTCGACGCCACGGCCGTCAGTGGCCGGCCCGGCGTGAAGAAGGTGGTGCAGGTCGGCGACAGCGCCGTCGCCGTGGTCGCCGACACCTGGTGGCGGGCGAAAACCGCGCTCGACGCATTGCCCATCGAATGGGACAACGGACCGAATGCCAAGGCCTCGAGCGCTTCGGTGGCGGAGTTCCTGAAAGCCGGATTGGACGCGAACAATGCGGTGGTCGGGAACACGAACGGCGATGCGCGCGCGGCGCTCGCTTCCGCGACGCGCAAGATCGAAGCGGTGTACTCGTATCCGCACCAGAACCACGCCACGATGGAAACCATGAATGCGACGGCAAGATGGACGCCGGAGCGCTGCGAAGTATGGACGCCGACGCAGAACGGCGAGGCCGCATTCGCGGCAACCACGGAAGCTTCGGGCTTGCCGGCCTCGAAGTGCGAGGTGTACAAGCTGCATCTCGGCGGCGGATTCGGCCGCCGCGGCGCCGTGCACGACTGGGTGCGCCAGGTGGTGGAAATCGCCAAGCAGATGCCCGGCACGCCGATCAAGCTGATCTGGTCGCGCGAAGAGGACATGCTGCATGGCCGCTTCCATCCGCTGACGCAGTGCAAGCTCACCGCCGGACTGGATGACAAAGGCAACATCAACGCCCTGCACATGCGCATTTCCGGCCAGTCGATCCTGGCTGGCGTCGCGCCGCAAAACATCAAGGATGGCAAGGACCCGGGCGTATTCCAGGGCCTCAACGCGCCGGGGCCGGAAGCCTCGATCGGCTACGGCTTTCCGCATCTGCTGATCGATCACGCGATGCGCAATCCGCCCGTGCCGCCGGGCTACTGGCGCGGCGTGAATCTGAATCAGAACACTATCTATCTCGAGTGCTTCCTCGACGAAGTGGCGTTCGCCACCAAGCAGGACCCGCTCGAAATGCGGCGCAAGCTGATGGCCAGCCATCCCAGGCATCTGGCGGTGCTGAACGCGGCCGCCGAACGCGCCGGATGGGGCAAGCCCCTGCCCAAGGGCGTCTACCGCGGCATCGCGCAGACCATGGGCTTCGGCAGCTACGTCGCCGCGGTGGCCGAGGTGTCGGTTGCGGACGACGGCAAGCTGACGGTTCATCGCATCGTCGCGGCTACCGATCCGGGCCATGCCGTCAATCCGCAACAGATCGAGGCCCAGGTCGAAGGCTCGTTCGTCTACGGGCTGTCGGCCGCGCTTTATGGCGAATGCACGCTCAAGGATGGCCGCATGGAGCAGGAGAACTTCAACACCTACCAGGTGCTGAAGATGGACGAAATGCCGAAAGTGGAAACGGTGGTCGTGCCGTCCGGCGGCTTCTGGGGCGGCGTGGGCGAACCGACCATCGCCGTCGCCGCACCTGCGGTGCTGAACGCGGTCTTCGCCGCCACCGGCAAGCGCATCCGCGATCTGCCGCTGAAAAATCACAGCCTGAAGAAGGCTTGATGGCGGGACGGTCTTGAATCGCGCGGCGATGCGTTCAACCACGGCTTGCATCGCCGCCGGCCTGCTGCTGTTCGGCGCTGCGCATGGTCCGGTGAACGCGCAACTGGTTCCGTACAAGATCGTCGGCGACGCCATTCCCGAGCCCCTGGCGGCACCGGGCGATGCCGCTCGCGGCCGCGCCATCGTCGCCAACCGGCAGGTCGGGCTGTGCCTGCTGTGCCATTCCGGGCCCGTGCCGGAAGAGCGTTTTCAGGGCGATCTCGCGCCAAATCTGTCGGGTGCGGGGGCGCGCTGGTCGGAAGGCCAGCTGCGCCTGCGCATGGTCGATGCGAGCCGGTTCAACCCGGCAACCATCATGCCGTCGTATTACCGGATCGAGGGCTTGACTCGTGTCAATAACGCTCTGCGCTCGCAACCGATACTGACGGCTCAACAAATCGAAGATGTGGTGGCCTACCTGCGCACCCTTCGCAACTGACGCATACCGCATTCACATGACTTCCGCTTCTTCTCCGCCCTCCGCCGTCGATTCCACCCGCCGCAAGCTGCTGGCTGCCGGCGCGAGCCTGGGCGCCATGGTCATGGTGCGTCCTGTATTCGCCGCGCCGGATGAACTCGCCGCCGCGATCGACGCCTATACCGGCGGCGCGAAGGTCAACAGCGGCCGGGTCGATTTCGACATCGCCAAACTGGTCGATAACGGCAACACGGTCCCGGTCACGGTGACGGTCGACAGTCCGATGCTGGCGGCCAATCACGTAAGCGCCATCGCAATATTCAATGAACGCAATCCGCAACGCGACGTTGCCAGATTCACGCTCGGCCCGCGCGCCGGGAAGGCGAGCGTGTCGACCCGCATCAGGCTCGCGACGTCGCAGAAGCTGGTGGCCATTGCGAAGCTCAGCGATGGTACCTACTGGTCGCAGACCGTCAACGTGGTAGTCACGCTTGCATCCTGCATCGAAGGAGAATCCTGACATCATGGCTCGCGCAATAATCAATGTTCCGGCCACCGCCAAACGCGGCGAGGTCATCGAGATCCGTACGCTCATCGGCCATCCGATGGAAACCGGGTACCGGCCCGGCTCGGACGGACAGATCATGGCGCGCGACATCATCCAGCGCTTTACCTGCCGCTACAACGGCGAAGTGATCTTCGCTGCGGAACTCTTTCCCGCGATCGCCGCCAATCCCTATATCGCGTTCCATACCACCGCGACTGACAGCGGCGCGCTGACATTTACATGGGAAGGCGACCGCGGCTTCGCCCAGACCGAGACCGCAACCATCCAGGTCACCGGTTGAGCGCATGACCTTGGGACGTCTTGCACGATTCGTTTTCCTGGCGCTCATCGTCGGCGCCGGCGTACCGGGCAGCGTGACCAGCGCCGAAGCCGACTGGCGCCGCCCGGGGTCGGATTTCATGGGCGCTTCGACGCAGGCCATGCAGCGCGACGACATGCTCAACCCGGCGATGCTGTGGACGATGGATGGTGAAGCGTTATGGCACCGCCCGGCCGGCAAATCCGAAAAATCCTGCGCAAGCTGTCATGGCGATGCGAAAGCCAGCATGCGCGGTGTCGCGGCACGCTATCCCGCATTCGACATCCCGCAAAATCTTCCTCTCAATCTCGGCGGGCGCATCAACCAGTGCCGCGTACGAAACCAGCAGGCAGCACCGTTTCGCGCGGAGACCAAAGAACTGCTGAGCCTTGAGAGTCATGTCGCCTTGCAGTCGCGCGGCATGCCGACCGCGCCGCCCGATGACGACAGGATGAAAGCCGTGCAACAGCGCGGCATGCAGTTGTTCACCCAGCGCATGGGCCAGCTCAACCTCTCGTGCGCGCAATGCCATGACGACAATTGGGGCAAGCGGCTCGGCGGCAGCGTGATTCCGCAGGCGCACCCGGGCGGTTATCCGATCTACCGGCTTGAGTGGCAGGCGGTCGGATCGCTGCAGAGGCGCTTGCGCAATTGCATGACCGGCGTGCGCGCGGACCCGTATGCCTACGATGCGCAAGAAATGGTCGAGCTCGAAGCTTATCTGGCGGCGCGCGCCAAGGGCATGCCGCTCGAGGCCCCCGGCGTGCGGCCGTGAGAAACAGGACCGATAACAGGAGTAACAACCTCATGCGCTTGAACTTCCCGCTTTTTCTTTGCGCGCTGGCCGCGCACCTCGTGCCGCATTCCGCCCTTGCCGCGGACGCGGGGCTGGACGGACAACGGCTATATGCCACCTGCGCCAATTGTCACGGAACGAATGGCGTCTCCGCCGGCGGCCCATTGCCGACACTCGCCGGACAGCCGAAGGAGGCGCTCGTGGAAAGCTTGAAAGCATTCAGGGCCGGCACCCGGCCGGCGACCATCATGCATCAGATCGCGAAGGGCTATACCGATGAACAGATCGAGACGATAGCGGCCTATCTCGCCGAACAGAAAAAATAGGGAGAGCGCATGAAACGTCGTCAATTCATTCAAGCGGCGGGCGCCGCCCTCATATCAGGGGCGGCATCTGCGCAGACACCGAAATCCGCGCGAGCCAAAGTCGTGGTCATCGGCGGCGGCTACGGCGGCGCCACCGCGGCCAAATACATCAGGATGTGGAGTGGACATGCAATCGACGTCACGCTGATTGAACCGGAAGCAAGCTTCATCTCCTGCCCGCTATCGAATCTCGTGCTTGGCGGCTCGAAGCAGATGGCGGACATCACGCTGAGCTACGACAATCTCGCGCGCCGTCATGGCGTTACCGTGGTGCGCGACATGGCGCAGAGCATCGATGCGGACAAACGCCTCGTCAAACTCGCCGGCGGCAAGGAGATGCCTTATGACCGGTTGATTGTCTCGCCGGGCATCGACTTCATCTGGGATGCGCTGCCCGGCATGAAGCAGGGTGATGCGCAGACCAAGGTGCTGCATGCATGGAAGGCCGGGCCCCAGACCATCGCCTTGCGCAAGCAGCTCGAAGCGATGGCCGACGGCGGCGCTTACGTGATCTCGGTTCCGCAAGCACCCTACCGCTGCCCTCCGGGTCCCTATGAGCGCGCCTGCCAGATCGCCCACTATTTCAGCCTGGTCAAACCGAAGTCCAAGGTCATTCTGCTGGATGGGAATGACGACGTGACATCAAAGGGTCCGCTCTTCAAGAATATATGGGCGGACCGCTACAAGGGCATCATCGAATATCGTCCGCAGTTCAAGGCGGTTGACGTCGACGCCGCTACCAGGACCGTGATATCGGAACTCGGCGACAAGGTACAGGCCGACGTGCTCAATGTCATTCCGCCGCATCGCGCCGGACTCATCGCTGCGCAAACCGGCCTTGCGAATTCCAACAAGCGCTGGTGCGAAGTCGACTTTCTGACCTTCGAATCGACACAGGCGAAAAGCATCCATGTCCTGGGCGATGCAATTCAGACAGCGCCGTTGATGCCGAAATCGGCCCACATGGCAAACCAGCACGCAAAAGCGTGCGCGGCGGCGGTTGTCGATTTGCTCAACGACAGACCGCCGAATCCGCAGCCGATGCTAACCAATACCTGCTATAGCTTCGTCTCCGACAAGGAAGTGATTCACGTCGCATCCGTCCATCGCTACGAAGCGGACAAGAAAACGCTCATCGTTGTCCCCGGATCCGGCGGCGTCTCCATCGGCGCCACTACACTCGAGGGCGAGTACGCGTTGGGCTGGGCACGGAATATCTGGGCCGATTCGCTGATGTAAGCGCCGGTCCGGCCTTGCGATCTGCCCGGTTCCTCCCGTCATCTTCTGTTCTCGAACGGCTTCCTGCCGTTCTCCCTCTTCCGAATTGCCAGTCTTGCATGCCACCGGCATCGTCGTTGTTTACCTCCCGTGACTGTCACGGCAATTAACGCCGTTTTACGCCTTGCTCCTTGCAAGTAGTGATTGATTCACTACGTAAATCATTCTTTTCAAGAATATTTATTGATTT
>JAQGLQ010000217.1 GCA_028292785.1 Noviherbaspirillum sp.
AACTGGCGACAGCCGCTAATATTCTCCAGCGGTGCCGAGCGATCGTGCAGCGACTGCAACAGTACGTGCTATTGAATGATTTACAGCCGCTGACCCTGATGCAGGATCTGGTTGGCTGGACGATCGAACCATGGGTCATGGGTTACCACGTTACCCTGCTGCTGGATAAGTATTGCCCCGCCGATGACGAGATACACCCCGAATATCGCGGTTCGAAAGACCAAAGCGAGGGCGAGGGCGGTGATGGTGAGGAAAGCGACGAGGACGATGCGGAAACCACCAGGATTGTTCTGCTGCATGGAGTGCTGACCGTCATGCGCGACTTGCCGCCAAAGGTTTTTGCGTCGGATGAACACCGGCTGCAGGCCATGGAAGCGATCCAGCAGGTTCTCGATGCAAAGCTCATTCCGGAGGAATAATGAAACTAGTCGAAAGCGGTTCCTTTGATGCGGAGCGCCCGTGGGCTGCGGAATCAGGTGACGTCGCTGTCGATATCAACGAGCAACGCTGGCTGACGTTCGAGACGGCTAGCAATGGCGAACGCGTAGTAGCGCTATTCAGCCTCTGCCCGTGGACGCTGCTGGAGATAGCGGAGAAGGCATTACGGGCGGCGAACCTGCGCCAGCCGGGAGGTAACGCGCTCGCGGTAGGTATCTATCGCGAAGCTCTTGTCGTATCGATGCGGCTGCGCGCCGGTTCGTCGCAGCAGGAGGTGGAGGCTGCCGTGTCCGAGCTGGCGCGCTTCAGTGACATGTGCATGAGTGGATGAGAGGCAGCGCCGTCTTGCCCGAGCAAGGCTGCCACGAACGATGATGAACAAGGAAAAGCAATATGGCAATACCGCCGGTTCCGCCAGTAGATAACGTCATTCCGGGCGACGCAGTCACGTGGGCGGAAGATTTGCTTCCGCCGCCGCTGCCACGGCAGTATCTGCGATTCCCGCTACCAACGCGGCTGGCCCCGGCCGAGGTCGATCCGTTCAGCTTCGCGGAACAGGCTGCCGTGCGGCTCAGCAGCGACGGTTACATTTTACGCAAGCTGAAGCCTTCGCTTCGCGATGGTAGGGTCCTGTTGCCGGATCTCTTTCTGAAGGCGCTATACCATGCATTGGCCGCGACCGATGAGCAGGCAGCCGATCCGGATCTCGCCACGGCAGACGCGGCCCGACGCGCGCACACGGTCCTGAAAGAAGAAATTGGATTGCGCGAATGGGTCGCGTCATGTCGCGCCGTCTTGCAAGCAGCATGATGACGGCGGCTCTTGACGCAACATCGCGCACGGCGTTGCACATATTGGCCTACCAGTATCTCGGCCAGGGCAAGGATGAAAAGGCGCACGCCCTGTTCTCGTTCCTGCTATCGCAGAATCTCTCCGATAGTGGACTGCGGCTTGCGTTCGCATTTGTATCACTGCGCCTGGGAAAAGTCGGAGAAGCGCGCGAAGCGCTGGCGGCGCTTGAAGTTTCGCCGCTCGCGGCCGCTCATCTGTTGCGCGGCAAGGCGTTTGCGCTGTCCGGCATGCGCGAAGAAGCACAAAGTGCATTCGCGCGATACCGAATGCTGCGATACCGAAACGCGCACCGCGGCACGAATGCGCGCGCGATGTCCGATAACTGATCCAATTTCGAGCGCATGGAACGTTTACTTCAATTGATTCAACGCCTGATGCTGGCTGCCTCCAACCGCGGCGACGTGGTTTTCGCGGTGGTCCTCATGGCGGTGGTGTTCATGCTGATCCTGCCGCTGCCGACGGTGCTGGTGGATGCACTCATCGCGTTCAACATCGGTGCCTCCACGCTGCTGCTGATGGTGGCGATGTACCTGCCCTCGCCGCTGGCCTTCAGCTCGTTTCCGTCAGTATTGCTGATCACTACCTTGTTCCGTCTCGCGCTGTCGATCGCGACCACCCGGCTGATCCTGCTGCAGGCGGACGCCGGACATATCGTTCAGGCGTTCGGCGATTTCGTGGTCGGGGGCAATCTGGTAGTGGGCCTGGTGGTATTCCTGATCTTGACGATCGTGCAATTCATTGTGATCACCAAGGGTGCGGAGCGCGTGGCGGAAGTGGCGGCGCGCTTCTCGCTGGATGCCATGCCGGGCAAGCAGATGTCGATCGATGGCGATATGCGCGCCGGCACCATCGACATGAACGAGGCGCGGCGGCGGCGCGGAGTGGTGGAGAAGGAAAGCCAGTTATACGGCGCGATGGATGGCGCGATGAAGTTCGTCAAGGGGGATGCGATCGCCTCCATCATCATCGTCGCGGTGAACCTCATCGGCGGGCTGCTGATCGGCACAATGCAGCGTGGCTTGACGGCCGGGGAAGCCATCAAAATCTATTCGGTATTGACGATCGGCGACGGGCTGATCGCGCAGATTCCGGCACTGCTGATCGCGATCACGGCGGGCATGATCGTCACCCGGGTCACCAGCGGCGACAGCAATGCCAAGAGCAATATCGGGCGCGATATCTCCGGCCAGGTGCTGGCGCAGCCGCAAGCCTTGCTGATCGCCGGCGCAATCCTTTGCGGGTTCGCGCTCATTCCGGGCATGCCGACGCTGGTGTTCTTTCCGCTGTCGTTGGTGGCCGGCGGTATCGGCTTTGCCCTGATGCGGCCTGCAGCGCGCAAAAGGGATTCCAAAGCCGCCACCACGACGCCGGCCATGACGCGCGCCGGCGATAAGCCCCCGGAACCAGAGATAGAAGAGACGGAAGACGCGGAAGAGCATTTCTCGCTTACCGTCCCCCTGATGATGGACGTGTCGGAGGACCTCCGGCCGATTTTCGCTGTAGGCGTCCTGAACAAGGAACTGATGAACCTGCGCAAGGGACTGTACTTTGACCTTGGCGTGCCCTTCCCCGGGATCCATCTGCGATACAACCTATCGCTGCCCGCCGAGACCTACGCGCTGCTGGTGCACGAAGTCCCGGTGACGCAAGGAAGGATGCGGCCCGGTTTTGTGCTGGCGCGAGAAGCGGAATCCAACCTCGAAGCAATGGGCATACCGTACGAAGTCGATAAGCCGTTTCTGCCGAATATCCCGACATTGTGGGTGTCCGATCAATATGCGGAAGAACTGCGCAGCTTCGGCATCCAGTTCATGCAGCCGCTGCAGGTTCTGATGCATCACATCGCAGCAGTGCTGAAGCGCTACGCCAACGAGTTCGTCGGCGTGCAGGAAACGCGCTTTCTCGTCACGCGGATGGAAGAACGGTTCCCGGACCTCGTCAAGGAGCTGCAGCGACTGATGCCGCCGCAGAAGATCGGCGAAGTCCTGCAGCGACTGGTATCGGAAAATGTCTCGATACGCAATCTCCGCGGCATTTCGGAGGCGATGATCGAATGGGGACAGAAGGAAAAGGACATTGTTCTGCTGACCGAGCATGTGCGCACCGCGCTCAAACGCCAGATCTCGTACAGAAGCGCCTCGGGACAAGCGATATTGCCGGCGTATCTGCTGGCGCCGTCGGTGGAAGACGCGCTGCGCAACGCCGTCCGGCAAACATCGGTCGGCAGTTACCTGGCGCTTGACCCTTCGATTTCTCGTACGGTCCTCACCAACATCAAGGAGGCGGTAGGCGATCTGTCAACGGTGAGCCAGATGCCGGTCCTGTTGACGAGCATGGATATCCGGCGCTATGTGCGCAAGATGATCGAACAGGATTTGTTCGAACTGCCGGTGGTGTCGTATCAGGAGCTGTCCCCGGAAGTCAACGTTCAGCCGCTGGCGCGAATCGAATTGAATTGAATTAATGCGGTGTCACGCGGGTGCGCGTCCCCGGAAAACAAGCGATGGAATTGAACAATGTCAAATAAATTGTCACAAAGTATACAGGGGGGCTGTGTCGTCGGACCCGCCGCTTGCCCCTCATACGAGGGCAGGGCGAAAGCGGCCATCTCTTAAAGTCTATTGTGAATTTAGCAAACATGCTCGAACTCAGAATCCTCAGCGGGCTGCAAGCAGGAGCCCGTCTCAAACTTCCTGATGGCAGCTACAGCCTGGGCCACGACGAAAGCTGTGATGTCGTCGTGCGCGAGCACGGAGTCGAGGCGTTCGCATTGCAGCTTGCAATCGATGGTCGACTTATCACCGCCACCCCCGGTCAGACGGGCTGTGGAACCGGCCGTGGCGACAGCCGGACAGAAGCATTCACCCTGACGCCGGGCCAAGCGTTCCGTATCGCCGACTTGTGGCTGGTTGTCGACGACGACGGCGCCCCCTGGCCGGAAGTACGGTCATGGCGGGACGCTGCCGCCGACATGGCGCGCGAGCCGGAGGCGGACGACGACGAGCTGGACGATGACGATAGCGAGGACGATTCGACGAACGCGGTAGCCGACATCTCCCAGCGCCCGAGACGTTATCGTAGATGGCTGGCGGTCGGATGTATCGCCACACTGGTCGGCGGCAGTGCGCTGGCCTTCGCCTTTAAACCCCTCTCTCAGGAAGAGCCCGCCAAGCCTGCGCCGCAAGTGGAGGCGAAGCCGCCCGAGTTGAGCACCCCCGGAATGCCGGTGCCGCCAACGCTACCGGAGCCGGCGAGCATGTCGGCCGAAACCTCCTCATTGTCGAAGGAACCGACGGTTGAAGAAGCAATGGAGGATTTGAAGCGGCAGCTTGCCGAGGATCGCCTCGACGCCGAAATAACGATCGCGCGCGAAGGTAATGCGATCCGCATGTCCGGTAACCTCGATACGGCACGAACCAGAAAGCTTGAAGCCCTGCTCGTCCCCTTCGTCAAGAAATACGGCGACATGGTGGCGATCAATGCCCAGGTGCAGTCGGTCGCGAACCATCTCCCCTTCCGGGTGAATCAGATCATCTCCGGCCCGATGGCACATATCGTGACGGATGATGGTGAAAGGATCTTCGTGGGCGGCAGCTACAAAGGCTACCGGCTGACGATGGTGAGGAGCAACAAAATCGCTTTCGCGGGTGCCCGGCCGGTGGAGATCGAGTGGTGAAGTCGGATGGCGATTACGCCACCCGTCGCACGCTGCCGCGCGATCCGGCGTCATTTGCGGCAGCGCTCAACGATGCGCTTGAAACCGCGCGAACCATAAACGTACGCGGACGGGTCAGGGAGGTGGTGGGCACTATCATTCGCGCCGCGGCGCCGAATGCCCGCGTCGGTGAGTTATGCCTGTTGGAGACGCCGGGAGAGGATTTCCGACTTGAGGCGGAGGTAATCGGCTTTGCCGACGGCGATGCGCTGCTTTCTCCCATCGGCAGCTTGCAAGGCATCTGCTCCGAGACGATCGTGACGCCTACCGGCAGTTCGCATCAGGTTGCCGTCGGTGACGCATTGCTCGGACAGGTGCTCGACGGATTCGGCCGGCCCCTCGACCCCACGCAAGCGCCGATCCAGGCGGAGGCCTTTTATCCGGTCTATGCGGACGCACCAAATCCGCTTTCGCGCACGGTGATCTCGCGACCCATCAGCATGCGCGTGCGCGCCATCGATGCGTTTCTGACATGCGGCGAAGGTCAGCGCATCGGCATCTTTGCCGCCGCCGGCGGCGGCAAGAGCACCCTGCTCGGCATGCTCGCCAAGAATGCCGAAGTGGACGTCACGGTGATCGCGCTGGTTGGAGAACGCGGACGCGAAGTACGCGAATTCATCGAGCGCGAACTGGGCCCGGAGGGAATGGCCCGCGCGGTCGTCGTCTGCGCAACCTCGGAGCGGGCGCCGATGGAACGCGTCAAGGCGAGCTTCGTCGCCACCGCGATCGCCGAATATTTCCGCGACCAGGGCAAGCGCGTGCTGCTGCTGCTCGACTCGGTCACGCGCCTTGCGCGCGCGCAGCGAGAGGTGGGCCTGGCCGCCGGAGAACCTCCGGCGCGGCGCGGTTTTCCGCCATCGGTATTCGCCGCGCTGCCGCGTCTCATGGAGCGCGTCGGCATGAATGACAAGGG
>JAQGLQ010000237.1 GCA_028292785.1 Noviherbaspirillum sp.
CATCGTGGAAAATCGCCCGGGCGGCAATACCGTAATCGGCGCGGACATGGTGGCGCGCGCCGCTCCGGACGGCTACACGCTGCTCCTCACCGCCGACGACACCTTCACGACAGTGCCGCACTTGTACAAAAACCTGCCCTTCGACACGATGAAGGACTTCGCCCTGATTAACATACCGGTCAAGGTTGAAATGCTCATCGTCGCACACCACTCGGTAACGGTGGACACGCTGCCGGCACTGATCGCGCAGGCGCGCTCGAAGCCGGATTCCCTCAGCTATGGATCGTTCGGCAACGGCAGCAAAGCCCATGTGATGATGGAGATGCTCAAGACCAAAGCAAAGATCGACATTCTGCATGTGCCCTACAGCGGCGCAGCGCGGGCCGTGACCGCACTGAGCGCCGGCGAGGTTCAAATCAGCATGTCGGGATACGGCTCTGTACGCTCTCTGCTTGAGTCCGGGCGCATGAAGGCGATCGCTGTCGCCGGTCCGGAGCGGATTGCTCAGCTGCCGAACGTGCCGACCGCCGCTGAGCGCGGCTATCCCGAGGTTGATGCGACCGGCTGGTTCGGTATTGCAGCGCCTGCCAAAACGCCTCCGGAAATTATCAATCGCATCAATGAGGCCGTCTCGCGTGTGAATAAGGGTCCAGAGATGGGCAAGTTCATCGAGAAGAGCAACCTAGTAATGCTTAACTTCGGACCGAAGGCATTCGCCGACCAACTTGCGCGCGACTTCAAGGCCCGCGGCGACGTCGTCAGCGTATTGCGTCGCTCCGGCATCAA
This sequence comes from Noviherbaspirillum sp., assembly GCA_028292785.1. Next base: position 787 of record JAQGLQ010000237.1, read on the forward strand.
CGTGGAGCAGTAGCGGTCGCATTCCTCATAGTCGGACCTGTTCGACGACTCGCTAACGGCCGTAGATATCCCTAGGCCAGTGAAGCGTTTTACAGCGCCGACACCAGTGCGAAGAAGGCGGCAAGCCGGTCATTGGCGGAGAAACGGATCTGCACGTTCATTGAACGACCGAAGATACTCCATACGTATTCCGGCCGACTGCATAGAACGAATAAAACATTGTTACAGGGGGCAAGGGTTGTGGATAAATCGGTAAATAAAACGAAGGCGGGCTCGAAAGATCTGCGTATCGCTATCGTCGGAGCCGGCTTGGGCGGCACTGTGGCGGCGATCTTCCTACAGCGAGCCGGCTACAACGTCAGGATCTATGAACAGGCGACAGCCATTGCGCGTATCGGCGCGGGCATCAGTCTCGGCCCGCATATCATGCGCATCATGCGCGCGCTCGGCTTGGAACAGGCAATGATGAATGTTGGCGTCGTCCCGAGGGAGCGGCTCAGCCGCGAGGGAGGGGCAGGTCGGGTCATTCTGAGCATGCCGGTAGACAAGTTTCCTGAACTATACGGGGCCAACCACCTGATCATCCACCGTGGCGATATGCAGGAAATGCTCACCGCCGCCGTCGCGCCCGGCACCTTGGAACTGGGAAAACGCCTGGTCGATCTCGCCGAGACGGATACGGAAGTCACACTCCGCTTTGCCGATGGCAGCCAAGCCGAAGCCGATCTGGTCATTGGCGCCGATGGTATTAACTCGGTCGTGCGCGAACTGCTGTTCGGCGCCAGCCCGCCGATCTATTCCGGCACCGTCGCCTACCGATCGATTTTCCCGACGGCTTTATTGAATGGGCTCAAAGTCCCGGACCACACCAAATGGTGGGTCGGCGACCGGCACATCTTGATCTATTTCCTGACGCATTCCCGCGACGAAATCTATTTCGTCACCGGCGTGCCGGAACCTTGGGGTTCCGACAGTTTCGCGCCGATGCCAGCGGACATGGAGCAGCTGCGTGCCACATTTGCCGACTTCCACCCGGAAGTGCGGCAAGTGCTGGCCGCCAGTCCGCAGGCAACCCGCTGGCCGATCCTGGAACGCGACCCGTTCCGCCCCTGGAGCCGCGCCCGGGTTGTGTTGATCGGCGATGCATGCCACGCGATGCGGCCCCACATGGGACAGGGTGCGGCCATGGCCATCGAGGATGCGGTGGTACTGGCACGCTGCATCGAGCATTTCGAAGGCCACGATCATCCGGCGATCTTCAAGCACTACGAGGATCTGCGCTTCGACCGCACCACCGCGATTCATGAAGGTTCGGCGCACAACAAGTTTTTGCGGAACTCGAATGAGGACCCAAGCTGGATTTATGGGCATGACGTACTGACGCAGCCATTGGTACCGCCCTCGCAGGCAGCGGACCGCGTGGCGCAGACGGCCTAAATGCGCATGCGGTGATGTTGCGCCGGGGCTGTGCCGCCATTTTGGCCACGGTATTGCCTATGTATGACGCACCCGGCGTTTGAAGGACACTTAAAATGGAGCGTTCAATGGACGGAAATTCAGAGCTCGTCAAGGTATTCGGTGCGGTGCTCGATCTCTGCAAGGTCAAGCAAGGTGAAACCCTGGTGGCGCTGACCCAAGGCGGGGAAAGAGGATCCTACGCGGCTGCCTTTGTCGCTGCGGCACAAGAACGGGGAGCATTCGCATATCAAATGAACGTGCCCACAGTGGTTCCGCAGCCGGGAAGCCGTGTGAAGAGGACTTCGTTGAGCGGCAACGTCGCCGCGGTGCAGGCGCTCAAGAGCGCCGATATTGTCATCGATCTGGTCGGCTTACTGTGGTCGGCGGAGCAAAAGGAGATCCAGACAGCGGGCGCACGCATTCTGCTTTGCCGAGAGTCGGTCGAAACGATCGTGCGCATGTTCCCCACGCAGCAACTGAGACGCCGGGTGGAGGCGGCTGCCAAGAGACTCGGTGCGGCGAAAGAGATGCGCATCACTTCTCCCGCCGGCACGGATGTGATCTATAAATTGGGCAAGTATCCTGTGGTCACGCAATACGGCTATACCGATGAGCCGGGACGTTGGGATCATCTGGCGGGCGGCTTTTTGTACACCGGTGGCGATGATGACGGCATCAACGGCACCGTCGTCATCAATGCGGGCGATATTCTGCTGCCCTTCAAGCGCTATGTGAATAGCCCGGTCACCCTCACGGTCAGGGATGGCCGGATCGAGGGAATTGAGGGCAATAATCTTGATGCTGAGGTGCTGCGTACCTACATGGCGCGCTGGAATGACCCGCGCGCTTATGCCGTGTCGCATATCGGCTGGGGGATGGATGAAAAGGCGCAGTGGGATTTTCTGGCGACGAACCCGCTCGCGCCAACCTCATTCGGGACCGACGGTCGATCCTATTATGGGAACGTCTTGTTTTCGACCGGACCGAATAGCGAGCTCGGTGGCACTAACGACACCGGATGCCATCTCGACATCCCGCTACGGGGCTGCAGCCTGTACCTCGATGGCGAGCCGGTCGTGGTTGCTGGCGACATCATTCCGGACGATTTGCGCGCCCTCGGCCGCTAATCATGCGGAACCTGCTGACCGGACGCATCATATGACTACGCATCAGGAGCGATTCTATGTCGCGCCCAACGGTATCAAGATCCATTATCTTGAGCATGGAAAGAGCGGAGCGAATGTTCTGCTCATTCCAGGGATTACGACGCCGGCGATCCTGTGGGAGTTTGTGGCTGAACGCCTCGGGGACTATGCCCGCGTGTTCTCGATTGATAACCGGGGGCGCGGCCTTTCCGACCAAAGACCGGGGCTTGGCTACACGCTCGACGACTATGCCGCGGATGCGGCTGGCGTCATCCGTGAACTCGGACTTCCGCCTGCCGTTGTACTTGGTCATTCGATGGGCGCGCGCATCGGTATCCGGCTCGCAGCGCGTTACCCGGATCTGGTCGCGCGCCTGATGCTTGCCGATCCTCCTGTGAGCGGCCCTGGCCGCCGCCCCTATCCGATACCGCTACAACAGTATTTGGACAATATTGACATGGCGAGTCGTGGCGCGCCCTTGCCGCCATCGAGCATTTTCACGGATAAGCAGCTCCGGCTGCGCAGCGAGTGGATGGCGACATGCAGCAAGGAAGCTGTGATTGCGACCCACAGGAATTTCCACGAAGAAGACATTTTCGCGGACCTGCCGAGGATACGGTGCCCGACCTTATTGCTTTATGCCGGGCAGGGCGGAACGGTATTGGATTCGGACGCAGACGAGCTCGTAGCCGGCATCGCGAATGCAGAAAAGCTCAAGCTCGAGAAGGTCGGCCACATGATGCCTTGGTTTGACCTGGAGTTGTTTTTGCAGTCCATTAAAGGATTTATCTCGGAAGTGTAGGATGTCAATGCCGGCGAAATTTCCCCATTTTTTCCGGAGTAAA
>JAQGLQ010000284.1 GCA_028292785.1 Noviherbaspirillum sp.
TTTCGCCTTGTTCAATCAGGTGCGCGAGAACGGCGGTCTGCTGGTGACGGCGGGAGCCACGGCGCCTGCGGCGTTGACTCTGCGCGAGGATTTGCGCACACGCCTCGGCTGGGGCCTGATTTACCAGCTGCATGGCTTGACGGATGAGGAAAAGATCGCCGCGCTGAACCAGGCTGCGCATGGACGCGGGCTAAGTCTGTCGCCCGGCGTGTTACCCTATCTGATAACGCATTTCCGGCGCGACATGCGGTCCCTGTCAGCCATGCTCGACGCATTGGATCAGTATTCCCTGGAAACCCAGAGGCCAATCACATTGCCGCTCTTGCGCAGCCTGCTGCAACTGGAAGGCGAACCGAAAGCATAATGAATATCGCATTATTTGACCTTGACCATACCCTGCTCCCGCTCGACTCGGACTATGAGTGGGGCCAATTTCTGGTCCGCATCGGCGCTGTCGACGCGAAAGAGTTTTCGAAACGCAACGCGGAATTCTACCTGCAGTACGAGGCGGGCACCCTGGACCCCGTCGAGTATCTCGAATTCGCATTGAGCACGCTCGCGCAGTTCTCGCCCCTGCAGTTGCAGCAATGGCATCAGCAGTTCATGGATGAAGTCATCCACCCGGCCGTACTGACACCTGCCCTCGACCTGGTGAAAAAACATCAGGACGCTGACGATCTGGTCGCCATCGTGACGGCGACCAACCGTTTCGTGACCGGGCCGATCGCCGAGGTTTTCGGCGTTCCCCATCTGATCGCGGCTGAACCCGAAATCATGCCTGATGGCCGGTTTACCGGAAAACTGCTCGGCCTTCCCACCTCCGGCCCCGGAAAAATCGTCCATACAGACGCCTGGCTTGCGAAAATGGGAAAATCGCTCAGCAGCTTTACGCGCAGTTACTTTTACAGCGATTCGCAAAACGATATCCCCTTGCTGTCCGCGGTGACCCACCCGGTCGCCACAAACCCGAATGTCCGGCTGAAAGCCCATGCGCAGGCGCACGGCTGGCCCATTGTAAATTTATTCAATGATTAAAACGCTTATTCGACGCATTCTTGGCGTCAAAAATGCCGAAAACACTTCGAAGAAGTCGACACAATCGGTGGTGTTGGGTCCGAAAGACCACACGATCAATCCTGATCTGATCTCGCCGAACGCGGTGCGCGTGACGCAAACGCTTCAGGAAGCGGGCTTCAAGGCCTTCATCGTCGGCGGCGCGGTGCGCGACCTCCTGCTGGACGCCAAGCCCAAGGATTTCGACGTCGCCACCAATGCAACGCCCGAAGAGATCAAGCGCCTGTTCCGCCGCGCCTTCATCATCGGCAGGCGCTTCCAGATCGTGCACGTGATGTTTGGCCAGGAACTGATCGAGGTCACCACTTTTCGCGGCGCCTCCGCGGAAGCCGCGCCGAAGGATGAACACGGCCGGGTGCTGCGCGACAACACATTCGGCGAACAGCATGAGGATGCGGTACGGCGCGACTTCACCATCAATGCGATGTACTACGATCCCGCGACACGCACGGTCTACGATTACCACGGCGGCATCGCGGATATCCGTTCAAAAACCCTGCGCATGATCGGCGTGCCGGAAGCCCGGTACCGCGAAGACCCGGTGCGCCTTTTGCGCGTCGTACGCTTCGCCGCAAAGCTGAATTTCACCATCGACCCGGCGACCAGGGAACCGATCAAGGTCATGGCGCCGCTAGTCAACAATGTTCCCGCCGCCCGCGTGTTCGACGAGATGCTGAAGCTGCTTATGAGCGGCCATGCGCTGGCCTGCCTGCAGCAGTTGCGCAAGGAAGGCCTGCATCACGGCCTTCTGCCGCTGCTCGACGTCGTGCTGGAACAGCCCCTGGGCGAAAAATTCGTGACCCTGGCCCTGGCCGGAACCGACCAGCGCGTGCGGGATGGCAAGCCGATATCGCCGGGGTTCCTGTTCGCTTCACTGTTATGGCACCAGGTGGTCGAGAAATGGAATGCCTATCAGGCGGCCGGCGAGTATCCGATTCCGGCGCTGCACCTGGCCGCTGACGATGTGCTCGAAACCCAGACCGAAAAGCTGGCCCTGCAGCGCCGTATCGCATCCGATATGCGGGACATCTGGGCCATGCAGCCGCGCTTCGAGCGCCGCGTCGGCAAATCTCCCTATAAGCTGCTCGAACACCCTCGCTTGCGTGCCGGTTACGACTTTCTGCTGCTGCGTTGCGCATCGGGCGAAATCGACGCGGAAATCGGCGAATGGTGGACGGCGTTCATGGAAGCGGATGGCGCAGGACGTGAAGCACTGCTGGCAAAAAAACCGCAGCCCGAAGGCGCGGCGCCGGCACCCAGGAAACGGCGGCGGCGCAAGAGCAAAGGGACGGGAACCGAAAACCGTTCGGTCGAAAGCAGCCCTGCCGAACCTTCCGCCGGCGGAGACGGCGTGTGACCGCGAGCCCGGTTATCGCATACATCGGCATCGGCTCGAACCTGGGGGCCGCGCAGGACAACGTGCAACGCGCGATCCGCTGCCTGCAACAACTCCCCGACAGCAAGCTCGGTGAAGTATCCAGCCTGTTTCGCACCACGCCCGTCGATGCCGACGGCGACGATTACATCAATGCCGTCGCGCAGCTCGAAACGCGTTTACCCCCAACGCAATTGCTGGAGCACCTGCAGGCGATCGAAAGCGAATTCGGCCGCGAACGCCCGTACCGCAATGCACCCCGCACTCTCGATCTCGACATCCTGCTCTACGGCCGGCAGGAACTCGACAGCGTGTCGCTCACGGTGCCGCATCCGCGCCTGACCGAGCGTGCGTTCGCGCTGATTCCGTTGCTGCAGATCGACCCGTTGATCGCGATTCCGGGCAAGGGACCGGCGCATGCTTTCGTTCCCGCGGTGGCGGGACAAGCCATACAAAAAATCTGATCCGTTCCATGCACATACCCGTCTTCCTTCAAACCGTGGGTCTGCTGGTCCTCTCGAACATTTTCATGACGGTCGCATGGTACGGGCATCTCAAGAATCTCTCGGGAAAAGCCTGGTGGGTCGCGGCGCTCGTCAGCTGGTCGATTGCGCTGTTCGAATACCTGCTGCAGGTTCCGGCCAATCGCATCGGTTATACCCGGTTCAGCCTGGCGCAACTGAAGATCATGCAGGAAGCGATCACGCTCACCGTGTTCGTGCCGTTCGCGATGCTGTACATGGGCCAGCCGTTCAAGCTGGATTATGTGTGGGCGGGACTGTGCCTGGTCGGCGCCGTGTATTTCATCTTCAGAACCTGATAGCGGGCTATGCCCTATGAGCCTCGAAAAATATAAATATATCGTTGTGGAAGGCCCGATTGGCGTGGGCAAGACCACGCTGGTGCGCAAGATGGCGGACAGCCTCAGGGCGAAAACGCTGCTCGAACTGCCGGAGCAAAATCCTTTCCTCGAAAACTTCTACCGTGATCCGTCCCGCTACGCGCTGCCGACGCAGATGTTTTTCCTGTTCCAGCGCATGAGCCAGTTGCGCGAGCTGACGCAGACCGACCTGTTCGATTCGCGCGTCCTGTCGGACTTCCTGCTCGACAAGGATCCGATCTTCGCTCGCCTCACACTGAGCGACGACGAGCTGAACCTGTATCAGCAACTTTATGCGCATCTGCGCCCCCAGGCCGCCGTTCCCGACCTGGTGATTTATCTCCAGGCCGAACCCGACAGCCTGATTGAACGCGTTCGCAAGCGCGGGGTTCCAATGGAAGCGGGTATTTCGGAAGTGTATTTGCACCGGCTCTGCGAGAGTTACAGCCGTTTCTTTTATCATTACGACGCCGCACCGCTCCTGATCGTGAACACCGAGCATCTGAACCCGATCGACCGTGCCGAGGATTTCGACCTGCTGCTCACGCGCATCGCGAGCATGCGCGGCAAAAAGGAATTTTTTAATCGTGGGGATTGACCATGTCAGGATATTTGCAGCAGGGTGAGCCCGCTGGCCGAAAGAAACCCGTCACCGCTCCCGCATTGCAGGCAATGCGCGCCACCGGGGAAAAGATTTCAATGCTGACGTGCTATGACGCCAGTTTTGCCGCATTGATGGATCGTTGCGGCGTGGATGCCTTGCTGGTGGGGGATTCGCTTGGCATGGTGTCGCAAGGCCATGATTCGACCCTGCCGGTTACCTTGGCCGATGTTGCGTATCACACCGCCTGCGTCGCCCGCGGCAACCAGACCAGCCTCCTGATCGCCGACATGCCCTTCGGTACCTATGGCACGCCGCAGGCAGCATTCGACAATGCGGTACGCCTGATGCAGGCCGGCGCGCAAATGGTAAAGCTCGAAGGCGGTGCCTGGCTGGTCGATACAGTCCGCTTCCTTACGGAACGGGCGGTGCCGATTTGCGCCCACCTCGGCCTGACGCCGCAGTCGGTGCATCAGTTCGGCGGCTACAAGGTGCAGGGCAAAACCATCGAGGCGGCCGACCGTCTGAAGGCGGACGCGCTCGGCCTGCAGGCGGCAGGCGCTTCCCTGCTGGTGCTGGAGGCGATTCCATCGGCGCTGGGCAAGGAAGTGACGGACTTGCTGGGGATCCCCACCATCGGGATCGGCGCTGGACCGGACTGCTCCGGCCAGGTATTGGTCATGCACGACATGCTCGGGGTTTTCCCCGGGCGTAAAGCGCGTTTCGTGAAGAACTTCATGGAAGGCCAGACCAGCATCGATGCCGCGATCCGTGCCTATGTCTGCGCTGTCAAGGACAAGTCCTTCCCGGCCACGGAGCACTGCTTCTGAC
>JAQGLQ010000337.1 GCA_028292785.1 Noviherbaspirillum sp.
TTATACCCATCTGCTCGACCCGGCCTTCCCGGCATTGCACGCCCGCCATGCCGAACGTGTCGCCGAGCGGTATCCATGGATCGAATCCTTCACGCCCGTCAACGAACCGCTGACCACGGCCCGCTTCAGCGCCTTGTACGGCCACTGGTATCCGCATGCGCGCGATACGCCGGCCATGTTGCGCGCGCTGGTCACGCAATGCCGCGCCATCGTGCTGTCCATGCAGGCCATACGTCGCATCACACCATCGGCGCGTCTGGTGCAGACGGACGACCTGGGAAAAATTTTCAGTACCCCCGAGATGCAGTACCAGGCCGACTATGAGAATGAAAGGCGCTGGCTGAGCTTCGATCTTCTGTGCGGCCGCATCGATCATTCCCATTCCTGGTACAAGGCCTTCATCGACGCCGGCATCGGCCCCGCAGAGCTCGACTTCTTTATCGAAGCACGATGCACGCCCGACATCATCGGCATCAATCATTACCTGACAAGCGAGCGCTTCCTCGACCACCGCATCGATGACTATCCGGAGTTCTTCAGAGGGGCGGTGCCTTATGTCGACGTGCAGGCAGTACGTGTCCCCGCCGTGGATGGAATGACCGGGCCGGAACTGCGTTTGCGCGAAGCCTGGGAGCGTTATCGACTGCCGATTGCGGTGACCGAAGCGCATCATGGCGGCGCGCGTGACGATCAGCTGCGCTGGCTGCGCCAGGTATGGGATGCCGCGCAAAAACTGAAACGCGAGGGCGTCGACATCCGCGCCGTCACGATCTGGTCGCTGCTTGGTTGCATCGACTGGAATTCCCTGCTGCTGGAGAAGGCGGGCTTCTATGAGAGCGGCGCCTTCGACGTGCGTTGCAACCCGCCGCGCCCCACTGCCATCGCCAGGGCGGCGGAATCCCTAGCCACGACCGGCGACTTCGATCATCCGGCGCTCGACGGATTCGGATGGTGGCAGCGCGACGACCGTTACTTCGCGCCGTGTGAGAGCGCCGGCACGCCTAACATCATCACCACGCCGCGCAAGTTGCTGATCACCGGCGGCACCGGCACGCTGGGGCGCGCGTTTGCACGCATCTGCGATTCGCGCCACCTGCAGTACGACTTGCTCACCCGCGCCGACATGGACATCGCCAACCAGCAATCGGTGGAAGCCGCCTTGCTGCGCCACCGGCCCTGGGCCGTCATCAACGCCGCCGGCTATGTCCGCGTTGCCGACGCGGCCAAGGAACCGGAGCGCTGCTTCCGCGAAAACGCCGATGGCGCCGAAATGCTCGCCCGCGCTTGCGCTCACCTCGGCATTCCCTACATTACCTTCTCTTCCGACCGCGTATTTGACGGGACCCTCGGCCGCCCTTATGTTGAAAGCGACCGGGTATCGCCGATCTGCGTCTATGGCAAGAGCAAGGCCGATGCCGAACTTCGGGTCATGCAGATCTGTCCGCAGGCATTGATCATTCGAACCAGCGCGTTCTTCGGGCCGTGGGACCGTTACAACTTCGTGCACGCGGTCCTGCGCGACCTGGCGGCCGGGCGCCGCGTCGAAGCCAGCGATGAAATGCATGTGTCGCCCACCTATGTGCCGGACCTCGCGCATTCCACGCTTGATCTGGTGATCGACGGCGCGGCCGGCATCTGGCATCTGGCGAACCAGGGCATGATTTCATGGTACGAACTGGCGGCGCGGGCGGCCGGCGAGGCCGGCATGGATGCCTCGGCGCTGGTGAAGACACATGGTGGAGGCCGGAGCATGACTGCGCTGTCGAGCGAACGCGGATTGATCCTGCCGAGTTTCACCAGTGCCCTGCAGCGTTATGTGCGGGAAAACACGGTCGCCTGGAGCAGCGATCCATCGACACGCGAGGCGGCATGACCGCCTGGCTGCGGCAAATGCCGATTCGATGATTTCTTTACATGGGGCAGGGAACAGCTCTGCCCGGAATTACTCCAAGCTGGTATTCACGGATAAGGAAGAAGAATGGCAGAGACCGCATATCCGCGACCGCAGCTGGTTCGCGAGCATTGGCAATCCCTGAACGGACAATGGAAATTTACATTTGACAACGAAAGAAAATATAAAGATCCTTCCGATTCGATTGCCTGGGACAAAGAAATCACCGTACCTTTTCCTCCGGAATCGGAAGCAAGTGGCATTGCGGACCGTGGCTTCAACCGCGCCTGCTGGTATCAACGCGAGTTCGAGATTTCACCTGAAGGCGGGCGCGTCATGCTGCATTTCGGTGCGGTCGATTATCAGGCACGGGTATGGGTCAACGGCCGCCTGGTCACCGAACATCAAGGTGGCCACACCTCGTTTCAGGTCGACATTACCGATGCGCTGGGCAATGCCCGCAAGCATGTCGTCACCGTGCATGTACAGGATGATCCTCATGATCTGGCCAAGCCGCGCGGCAAGCAGGATTGGCAGCTGGAGCCGCATTCGATCTGGTATCCGCGCACCACGGGCATCTGGCAAACGGTCTGGGTGGAGCGCATTCCTCATACCTACATCCACAAGCTGCGCTGGACGCCGCACTTCGACGGCTTCGAAATCGGTTGCGAAACCTTTATCGCCGGCGCGCTCGAAGACGACCTGACCGTGGAAGTGAAGATCGGGCATGGCGACAAGATGCTGGCCGACGATCATTACCAGGTCATCGGCGGCGAAGCCCACCGCAAGATCGCCCTGTCGGACCCGGGCATCGACGATTCGCGCAATGAGCTGCTGTGGAGCCCCGAGCGGCCGACGCTGCTCGACGTCGAAATCACGCTGCGCCACAAGGACGAAGTGATCGACAAGGTGCGCTCTTACACGGCGTTGCGCTCGATCAACGTCAATCGCGACCGCGTCATGCTCAATGGCCGCCCGTATCACCTGAAGCTGGTGCTTGATCAGGGCTATTGGCCCGATACCTTGATGGCGGCCCCGTCCGATGACGCGCTGCGCAAGGATGTCGAGCTGGCCAAGGCGATGGGATTCAACGGCGTGCGCAAGCATCAGAAGATCGAAGACCCGCGCTATCTGTACTGGGCCGACAAGCTCGGTCTGCTGGTATGGGAAGAAATGCCATCGGTCTACCGCTTTTCGCCGACCGCGATCACGCGCCTGGTGCGCGAGTGGACGGAAGCGATCGATCGCGACTACAGCCATCCCTCCCTGATCGTTTGGGTGCCGTTCAACGAATCATGGGGCGTCCCCAATCTGACCTCGACCCAGGCCCACCGCAATGCCGTAGAGGCGTTGTATCACCTGACGCGCACGCTGGATTCAACGCGGCCGGTGATCGGCAACGATGGCTGGGAAGCATCGGCGACCGACCTGCTCGGCATCCATGACTATGACGCTGATCCGGAACGCATCAAGCTGCGTTACGGATCAAGTTCGGGTACGCAGGAACTGTTCGACCGACGGCGTCCGGGCGGCCGCATTCTCACGCTGGATGGCTATCCGCATCGCGGCCAGCCGATCGTCCTGAGCGAGTTCGGCGGCATTGCCTATCGCAAGAAACCGGAGAAAGGCGTCGATGAAATCTGGGGCTACTCCGAGGCGGACAGCGACAAGGAATTTCTCGAAGCCTATCGGCACCTGCTGGAGGTGGTCAACGAAATCACGCTGTTCAGCGGCTTCTGCTATACCCAGTTCGCGGACACCTTCCAGGAAGCCAACGGATTGCTGACCGCCGACCGTGAACCTAAGGTGCCGATCGAGAAGATTTACGAGGCGACCATGAATATCAAGCCGAACGCGAAGAAGAGCTACGGAGTTTAATCAAGCCTGGTCGACGCCGCAGCACTTCTTGTATTTCTTTCCGCTGCCGCAGGGACATGCATCGTTCCTGCCTACCTTCGTCTGATCGCGCTGCACCTGCGTGACAGCCGATTTCCGATGCGGCGCCCAGAAGCGCTGAATCGGCAGAATCGCCGCTTCCAACTCGATCGCCAGCTTGTGGCGCTTGACAGGATCGTCGACCAGCGCCATTTCCTCCTCTTCGATTTCTTCCGCGCCGAGCAGATAGACCGGCCGCATCAGATCGGCAAGATTGGAACTCCAGATCGGCTCCCACGCCTGCGCGCGCAGATTGATTCCTTCCCAGAATCCCCAGGCCCATGCTTCCGCATCGATCAGGGTGCGGCCTTCCCATTCATGCTCGCAATAGAGCGGTTCGAATTCTTTCGGCGCGACCTCGAAGGTGATCGCCACTTCATTCATGAAGCGCGCTATCAGCCCGACGATGCGCTGGCTTTCCTTTTCCGAGGCGAATTCCGGACCTTCCTTTGCGAACGCCCCCCAGACGCGGGGCAGCCATTCAGGCATCAATACTTCTTCCGGCCCGATCACCAGCGCGGTCAGATAACCGTGCAGCGTATCCATCGTCATGCCGTCTTCCGCGCATCGATCGGAAAGCAGAAACTGGTCGAGCTCGTCGAATTCCTTGTCGGACAATGGTTCGTCGAATTGCATGGAAATGCCCGATGTCGAAAAGAGTGGAAAAGCGCTAGTGTAGCGCTTTGCGCGCACTTTAACTTTAGAATGCAGACCATGATTGATGACGCTCCACATACTTTCGCCGGCCTCGATCCGGATACGGTCCTCGACGGGCTCGACAGCATAGGCCTGCATGGCGACGGGCGCCTGCTCGCGCTCAACAGCTACGAAAATCGCGTGTACCAGGTCGGCATGGAACAGGGACCGCCGGTGATTGCAAAGTTCTATCGGCCGCGGCGCTGGAGCGATGCGGCCATTCTCGAAGAACATGCGTTCTCGCAGGAACTGGCAGAGCAGGAGATCCCGGTGATACCCGCGATGCAGATAGCGGGACACGCGACCCTGCACCGCTTCAACGGTTTCCGCTTCGCCGTGTTTGCCCGGCATGGCGGACGCGCGCCCGAGCTCGAGGACCCTGCGACCCTCGAATGGATGGGCCGCTTCATCGGCCGCATTCATGCGGTCGGCGCGCGCCGGCCATTCTCCGCACGGCCGGCGTTGGACATCGTGACGTTTGGCGAACAGCCGCGTGCCTATCTTCGCTCGCATGCGTGCGTGCCGCGGGAACTCGCCGATACCTATGACAGTGTCGTCGCACAGGCGCTCGACGGCGTGCGCCGTTGCTATGAGAGGGCAGGGCCGGTGCGCACTCTGCGCCTGCACGGCGATTGCCATGCGGGCAACGTGCTGTGGACCGACGACGGACCGCATTTCGTAGACTTCGACGATAGCCGCATGGGTCCCGCGGTGCAGGATCTGTGGATGCTGCTGTCAGGCGAGCGCGGCGATATGACGAAGCAATTGAGCGATGTACTGGCAGGGTACGAGGATTTCTGCGAATTCGATGCGCGCGAGCTCCATCTGATCGAAGCATTGCGCACCCTGAGACTGATTCACTATTCGGCATGGCTGGCGCAGCGCTGGGACGACCCGGCTTTTCCAGTCGCTTTCCCGTGGTTTAATACGCAGCGATACTGGCAAGACCGTGTCCTCGAGTTGCGCGAGCAGATCGCCCTGATGGACGAGCCGCCTCTATGGCCGGCCTGATGCGGTCCTCGCATTCATGCGGGGTCACACCTTTTGCGCGGCGACGGCCAGCGCGTCGAGGTTTTCAATGACCCTGTCGACCGCCGGGTCGCTGTTAGAAATCAGCACGGCGCGCTCGATGGCGGCATCGCGTCCATGCTTCGAGTAGTAGTTCAGCAGGTAATCGGCATTCTCCACGCCCTTTACGCCCCTGCGGTCATCCTTGGCGAGACGGCGGACATACCAGACGGCATAGCCATTCGACTCTTCGCAGCAGTAGACTTCCACCGAGTGGTTGGGGCCCAGGGGATGTTCCTCGGGATCGGTGTGCCAGACCACCTTGCGCCACAAATGGCTTTTTTTTGTTTCGGGAATCGTTTCCATTGCTTGCTCCTTCGGCAATTGGTTTGTTGATATGGTGTTAACGGCACGCGCGTCGAAAAATTGAGCCGCCGTCAGATGCAGGGGCCGAGGCCGAGCATCGCGTGCAGCCGGGCGCGAATGCGTTCATATTCGACGGCGATCAGGTCGAGTTTTCGCGCCAGCTCGCACGCATCGAGGCTCCGCGCGCAGGACTCGAGGTCCTGGCAGAGCGCAGCCAGGCTGGTGGCCCCGATCGATATGCAGCTGCCGCCGAAAGCATGGGCGACCTTCGCGATGCGCGCGCGGTCATCCTCCGTGATTGCCTCGCGCAGCGTGGCGAGACGCTTCGGACTGTCGGTCGTGTAAAGTGCGACAAGTTCGGCGAAGTCATCGCCGAAAATCATGTGGACGGATTCCAGTTCGTCGCTCGGATCGAAAGATGTCATGTCCGGGAGAAGTTCATGTCTTTGTCGAAGCCTCACGATGATTCTTGCGCTGCGATTTGCATACGCTGTCAGTTCTTGACCGACGGGAATCTAAATTTCGTGCCGGTGCCTCGCGCGTAATGCCGCCCCAAGGCAAGCATGCGCACGTCAATATCCGCGCTCACGTCAACGATTATTAGCATGTTGCGGTCTGGCTCCGAAGCTATTTGTGAAAATGGCGTATTCGAGACTCTGCGTATAGAATGCATCCGTTGCAGCCTGGCATGCGGCAATTGCGAAAACAATGCAGCGTACTGACTATATCGGGTAAGTGCAAACGGCTTTGAGCCGAAGCCGATGACAAGACGACATCGCGAGGCTCCTTTCTTTGCAATATGACACATCAAGAACCATGATCATCAAATCCCGCCGCAAGTTCAAGTTGTCATCGTTGTCGGCATTGAACAGAATTGTCGCACTGTCAGGAGCGCTTGCTTTTTCGTGCGCCGTACCGGCATACGCGGATGAAGCAGCGGAAGTGACGAAACTGCTGCGCAGCGGAAAACATTCCGACGCGCTCATCCGGGCGGACGCCTATCTGGGCAAAAATCCACGCGATGCGCAGATGCGTTTCTTGAAGGGCGTGATCCTGTCGGAGCAGAACAAGTTGGCGGAAGCAATCACGATCTTCACTAGGATGACGGAAGATTATCCATCGCTGCCCGAACCATACAACAATCTTGCCGTGCTCTACGCCGGCAATGGCCAATACGAGAAAGCACGCCAGGCCCTCGACGCGGCGATTCGCACCAATCCATCCTATGCCACGGCCTATGAGAACCTCGGCGACGTGCATGCCAAGCTTGCAAGTCAGGCTTACGACAAGGCGCTGCAGGTCGACTCGGGCAATGCTTCCGCAAAGTCGAAACTCACCCTGGTGCGAACACTTCAGGCCAATGTAAGCGCAGTGAGCTCGGTCACCGATTCCAAGCCCGCAGTGTCCGCTCCTGTGCCGCCGCCCGTGCCCGCGAATGCAACGGCTGAAAAAACTCCTGAACCCGCGCCGAAAGTAGTTGCCGCGACACCCGCTCCGGCTCCAGCCCCGGCACCGAAGGTGGCGGCTGCGACACCGGCACCGCAGCCTGCCGCGCCAGCGTCGAAGGCGCCACCGCCGGCTCCGGCGCAAACCGCCAAGCTCGAGCCGAAGGAAGCGGCAAAACCCAAGGTAGAGCCGAAACCAATTCCTGCCAGAAATGTCGAACGCGACGAAATCATTGAGGTGGTGCAGGACTGGGCCAAGGCATGGAGTGCGCGCGACGTGAAAAGCTATCTTAATTTTTACAGTAACGACTTCGAAACGCCAAATGGGCAGGCCCGCAATGCTTGGGAAGACGAACGGCGCTCGCGCATCGTTGGCAAGGGACGCATCCATGTCAAAATCGAGTCGCCGGAAGTATCGGTCAATGGCAATACTGCAACCGCGAAGTTTCGCCAGGTATATATTTCCGACCGTTTAACGGCAAACACGCGAAAAACCTTACTGCTCGTCAAACATGCCGGCAAATGGCAGATCAAACAGGAGCAGGCCACCAAGTGAGTCCCGTTTCCCGCGTGTTCGCAAGCTTTACCGAAACGTGGCCGAGGCGTAGCACGGTCACGCGCCTGACCTTGGCGCTTGTCATTGCCGCCGGTGTCGGCATCATGCCCGCGCCGGCAAGCTCCACGAACATAGCGAGGGCGTCGACTCAAAAAACCGATCCGGAAATCATGCTGATCGAGGTGTACAAGGAACTTGGCGCAAATCACTTGCGCAAAGCGCAACAGAAAGCGGACGCTTTGGTTGCAGCCTATCCGAATTTCCGCCTCGGCCACTTGATTCGCGGCGATTTGCTATTGATGCATACGCGGCCTGTAGGCACGCTGGGCGCGGGCGTGAACGGACCCGCAGAAAATCTGCAGAACTTGCGCGAAGAAGCGATGGTTCGCATGCGGTCGTTGCGCGAAAGGCCCGACCCGAACCTCGTACCGCGCCTGATATTGCAGTTGCGTGATGATCAAAAGCACGTGCTGCTTGTCGATGCCAAGCGCTCGCGTCTGTATGTCTACGAAAACCGTCAGGGACAGCTCAAATTCGCAAAAGACTTTTACATCAGCCAAGGCAAATTGGGGGTTCATAAGTTCAAGGAAGGCGATCAGAAAACTCCGATCGGCATCTATTACATCACCGGCCGTCTGCCTGGCGCGCGTTTGCCGGATTTCTACGGCGTGGGAGCGTTGCCAATCAACTATCCGAATGAATGGGACAAGCTGCATGGCCGCAGTGGATCGGGCATCTGGCTGCATGGCACCCCATCGGAAATCTTCAGCCGGCCGCCGCTGTCGTCGGAC
>JAQGLQ010000366.1 GCA_028292785.1 Noviherbaspirillum sp.
CGGCGTCGGACTGGGCATCGCTGCGGCAGGCGTGTTCTGCCTGCTGGCCGCACGGCCCGGCGTGCCGGCCGGCAGGATGTGGGTCGAGCTGGCGGTGCTTGCGGGGATCGCGGCCATGCTCCCGGTGGCGGTGAGCCGCAGCCTGCGTGGCCCGGCCGTCGCCACAGCGGCGACATCGCCGGCAAGCGCAATGCGCATGACCGCCTCCCGCACCGGCGGCCTGGTTGTTTGCTACAGCCTGTTCGGGTTCGGGTACATCCTTCCCGCAACGTATCTGCCCGCGCTCGCCCGTCAATTGGCGGATGATCCCCAGGTGTTCGGGTGGGCCTGGCCCGTGTTCGGCATTGCCGCGGCGCTCGCCACCGTGATCGTTTCGTCGGCGCTGAAAAAAATCGACCGTCTGCATGTGTGGGCGGCTTCCCACCTGTTGATGGCCATCGGCGTGTTGATGCCCGCCGTCTGGTTTTCGCTCACCAGCATTGCGCTGGCAGCCTTGCTCGTGGGCGGCACTTTCATGGTCATCACCATGATCGCCATGCAGGAGGCCCGCGCCCGCGCTGAAGGCAAGGCGACGGCGGTTCTGGCGCGCATGACCGCCGGCTTCGCGCTTGGCCAACTGCTTGGCCCGGTCGTATCCGTGGCGCTCGGCAGCTTCATCGCGGATCACTCCAGGGCCTTGATTTACGCCCTCGTGCTCTCCGCGTCGGGGCTGATCCTGAGCGCTTTTTATCTATGGCGAAGCGCATCTCGCCAACACTTCACCGAGGAATAATGCAATGACACTGATGAATGATTCTTCCGGCCAAATGGCGACGCCGCAGGGGCATGGTCTTTCAAGATCGGAACGCCTGCCGGTACCCGCGCGCGATGCGATGAGCGAAGCGCAACGGGATGCCGCGGACGCGATCATCAATGGACCCCGCAAAGCCATCTTCGGTCCCTTTGTCCCATTGCTGCAGACGCCCCTGCTCATGGAACGTATCGGCAAGACCGGTGAAGCCCTGCGCTTCGATGGACTTCTTCCGGACAGGATCCGGGAACTCGCCATCTGCGTCGTCGCGAGGGAAACCGGCAACCAGTTCGAATGGCAAACCCATGCTCCCCTGGCTGTCAGGGCAGGCGTCGCTCAGGATGCGATCGATGCGCTGGCGGCGGGACGGCGCCCGCGCGGCCTCGCGGCGGATGACGAGTGCGCCGTCGATTTCGTCAGCGAACTGATGCGGCGGCATGGGGTCAGCGATGCAACCTATGCGGAAGCGATTTCCCGTTTCGGAGAGCCGGGAACCGTGGAACTGACGGCGCTCGTCGGTTACTTTGCCATGGTGTGCTGGATCATGAACGTGGCCCGCACTCCCGGGCCGGCCGGTTCGACGACGCCCGGCCTGACCGCTTTTCCCGGGTAGCCGCCCGCGCGCAATTCAGCCGGGCCGCGATCCCTGCGGATCGCGTTCGCCTGACCTCGGCGCCGTACGCATGCTCCACACCATCGTAATCGCCAGCACGGCCACCACGAACCCGAACGAGACCAGCACCGGAATATTCACGGCATCGGTCAGCATCATCTTGCCGCCGATGAACAGCAGAATGACTGCCACGCCATAACTCAGTAAATGGAACTTCGCGGCGACCGCCGCAAGCAGGAAAAAGATCGCGCGCAGGCCGAGGACCGCGAAGATGTTCGAGCTGAGCACGATGAAGGGATCGGTGGTGATCGCCAAGATCGCCGGAATTGAATCGATCGCGAAAATGACGTCGATGAAGCCAACCATCACCACCACCATCAGCAGCGGCGTGGCGATGCGCCGGCCGTTCTGTACGGTAAAGAATCGTTCACCATCGAATCGATCGGACACCGGCATTATCCGCAACAGCAGCTTCAGCACAGGGTTCTTTTCCATGGCGGGCTTCCTGCCCGCGGCACGCCACATCTGCACCCCCGTTACCATGAGGAAGGCGCCGAAGAGATACAGCACCCAGTGGAACTTCGCTACCAGCCAGCTACCGATCAGGATCATCAAGGTGCGCAAGACGATCGCCCCGATCACCCCGATGATCAGCACCCGCTTCTGATAAGTTGCGGGGACCGAAAAATAGCTGAAGATCATCAGGAACACAAAGATGTTATCGACCGCGAGCGACTTCTCGATCAGGTAACCCGTGAGGAACTCGATTGCCCGCGAGTTGGCCTCGACGACATTGCCTGTCGCATCCCGGACTGCCCACCACAAGAGCGCATTGAAAGCCAGGCTCAGGACCACCCAGGCAAGCGACCATCTCAGCGCTTCCTTCGCGGTAACCGCATGCGCTCCCCGCTTGTGCAACAGCACAAAATCGACAAACAGTGCAAGCAGCACGATCACGAAGAACAAGGCGACGAGCCAGCCGGGCGCGGCAGTGTCCATGAAGCGATTCCGGAAAAATCGAGGTCCGTCGCTGCATCGAACCCCGGATGCATATTGACCGGACCTTGCACTTTAAACATAGCCCAGCTTCGTCACATGAAAAGATGCTTTCGCGTGAGGGTCGCTTCGCATTCCCGGAACCATGTTCATTCTTCATGCTTCCTGTTCCCATCAGGCCGCTGCCGATTTGCCCCCGTCGCCAGTTTGAGCTACTGTAGCGCCTGCCCGGAGACAATCTCTTGCCGGATGGGTTGCCATTTGGTCAAGCCATCGCGCAATAACCCACTATTAACAAATCATGATCCTAGTGACAGGCGGCGCCGGTTTCATCGGCTCAAATTTCGTGCTCGACTGGCTGCATCTGCAGAACGAACCGGTGGTCACGCTCGATCTGCTGACCTATGCCGGCAATCAGGAGAACCTGCGCTCGCTGGAAGGCGATGCCAGGCATCTCTTCGTTCGCGGTGATATCGGCGACCGGGCCCTGACTGCCGCGCTGCTTGCGCAGCACAAGCCGCGCGCGGTGCTGCATTTCGCCGCCGAAAGCCATGTCGACCGCTCGATCAGCGGACCGGCGGCGTTCATCGAAACCAATGTGGTCGGGACCTTCAATCTGCTCGAATCGGTGCGTGCCTATTGGGACGCGCTGCCGCAGCAGGAAAAGGCGGCATTCCGCTTCCTGCATGTGTCCACCGACGAGGTGTACGGTTCGCTGCGCGCCGACGAGCCAGCCTTTAGCGAGACCAACCAGTATCAGCCCAACAGCCCGTATTCGGCGTCGAAGGCCGCCTCCGACCACCTGGTGCGCGCTTATCACCATACCTACGGGTTGCCGGTGCTGACCACCAACTGCTCCAACAATTACGGCCCGTACCACTTTCCCGAAAAGCTGATCCCGCTGACCATACACAACGCGCTGGCCGGAAAGCCGCTGCCCATCTACGGCGACGGACAGCAGGTGCGCGACTGGCTGTACGTCGCCGATCACTGCAGCGCCATCCGCCGTGTGCTTGAAGCGGGGCGGCCAGGCGAGACCTACAACATCGGCGGCTGGAACGAGAAAGCCAATCTCGATGTGGTGAACACGCTGTGCGCGATACTCGACGAACTGCGCCCGCGCGGCGACGGCGGAAGCTACGCCGCGCAGATCGCCTTCGTCAAGGACCGGCCGGGACACGACCGCCGTTATGCGATCGACGCCCGCAAGATCGAGCGCGAGCTCGGCTGGAAGCCGGCCGAAAGCTTCGACAGCGGCATACGCAAGACCGTGCGCTGGTATCTCGACAATCAGCAATGGGTAGCCAACGTCACCAGCGGCGCCTATCGCGACTGGGTGCAGCGGCAGTACGCGACATGAAGATTCTTCTGCTCGGAAAAAACGGCCAGGTCGGCTGGGAGCTGCAGCGCGCGCTTGCGCCCCTCGGCGAGCTGATTGCGCTCGGGCGGCAGGACGCGGACCTGGAAAACCATGACAGCCTGCGCCGCATCGTGCGCGACGCGCGGCCCGGCGCGATCGTCAATGCCGGCGCCTACACCGCCGTCGACAAGGCGGAATCCGAGCCCGACAAGGCCCGGCGCATCAATGCCGGGGCGCCCGGCGTACTGGCCGAAGAAGCGAAGCGCCTGAACGCATGGCTGGTGCATTATTCGACCGACTATGTTTTCGACGGACAGAAATCCTCGCCCTACGACGAAGACGACGCGGTCCATCCCTTGTCAGTGTACGGACGAACCAAGCTGGAGGGCGAACAGGCGATCCGGCATGCCGCTCCGGCGCACCTGATCTTCCGCACCAGC
>JAQGLQ010000382.1 GCA_028292785.1 Noviherbaspirillum sp.
ATTGCGAAGTTCTCAGTCGGCGACAAGCGATTCCACTGCGCGCTTTGCCGCCAGGAAGCGCGAATCTTCGCGCAAGGCATTCCAGCTCATCGCACTGGCACGCGGCAGCAGACTGGCCAGACGCGCAGAGGATGTGCGGCTGGCGTTGTTATCGCTGACCTGCAGACCGGAAAGCAACTCATCCGCCTTGTCTGGCGAATTGCAAATGAGCACCATATCGCACCCAGCAGAGAGCGCGGCTTTCGCGCCGTCGACCACGCCGCCGGCAACACTTGCGCCTTCCATGCTCAGGTCATCGCTGAAGATGACGCCTTCAAAGCCCATATCATCCCGGAGCATCGATAGCCATTTTTTCGAGAAGCCAGCCGGATGCTTGTCGACCTTCGGATAAATCACGTGCGCAGGCATGACAGCCGCCAGGCCAAGGCCAAGCCAGTCATATGGAGCCGCATCCTCGTCGAGGATCTCCTTCAGACTGCGCTCGTCCACCGGGATATCGATATGAGAGTCGGCTTTGACGAATCCATGGCCGGGAAAATGCTTTCCACAGTTGGCCATTCCGGCCAGTACCAAACCGTGATTGAGATTCTTTGCCAGCATGCTGACGACGCGCGGATCACGATGAAAGGCCCGGTCTCCTATCACGCCGGATTCGCCGTAATCGAGATCGAGCACCGGGGTAAAGGACAGGTCGACGCCGCACGCGCGCAGTTCGGCGGCGAGTACGTAACCGACATCGGTAGCCGCCTTGGTCGACGCGAGCACATCCTTGTCCCATAGCTCGCCGAGCCTGCGCATCGCCGGCAGCCTGGTGAACCCATCGGTCTTGAACCGCTGCACGCGTCCACCTTCATGATCAACGGCGATCAGCACGCCCGGCCGCGCGTCATGTATGGCTGCGGTCAGTGCGGTAAGCTGCGCGCGGTTCTCGAAGTTTCGGGCGAACAAAATCACCCCACCGGTCAGGGGATGCTGAATCCGGCGAACGTCATCAGCTGTCAATGCGGTTCCCACCACATCGAGCATGACGGGACCCAGGTTCAGATTCGCTGATGTTGAATTCATTTCTTCTCCACGATAACGAACGCGACGGCATAATCGGCTTCATCGGTAATCGATATCTGTACCGTCAATCCGTTCTCTTCCATAAATTCCTTCAGGGCGCCGGCAGTTACCGCGACCGGTTTGCCGCTCGGCGCATTCAATGTTTGCATCGACCGCCACGTCATGGGCATGCGCATTCCAAGACCGATCGCCTTCGAAAAAGCTTCTTTCGCGGCAAAGCGCGTGGCAAGAAATCGAATACCTCGCGCTTCCACTTTTGCCTTGCGACGCTGGTATTTTTCAAACTCCTCCAGACCGAGAATTTTCTCGGCAAAACGATCTCCATGACGAACCAGCGCATTCTCTATGCGCGATATCTGGATGATGTCGGTGCCCACGCCGTATATCATTTTTTGTGCAGCCCAAGGCGCGCGGCGACCATGATCGCTTTCATTTCCCTCACCGCGTTTTGCCAACCGATAAAAAGCGCCTGGGCTACGATGGCATGTCCGATATTGAGTTCCGCGATTTCCGGAATTGCCGCAATGGCTTGTACATTGGTGTAATGCAACCCGTGACCGGCATTCACCTTGAGGCCGCATTTGACGCCTTCAAGCACACCGGCTTGCACACGCTGGAGTTCCTGTTGTTGCAAAGCTTCGGTCGGTGCATCGGCATAACGTCCTGTATGGATTTCGATGACGGGGGCGCCGGTTTCCGCGGCCGCCTTGATTTGCCCGTTGTCGGCATCAATGAATAGGCTGACTCGTATTCCTTCCGCCTGCAACTGCTTGACCGCCGCCTGTATCTGCGTGAAATACCGGATGACATCGAGCCCGCCTTCAGTCGTCACTTCATCCCGTTTCTCTGGAACGAGGCATACGTCCTGCGGCTTGATGCGGCATGCAAAGTCGATCATCTCCCGGGTGACGGCGGACTCGAGATTCATCCTGGTGCGCAATTGCGGACGAATCGCTTCGACATCGGCATCCTTGATATGGCGACGATCCTCGCGAAGATGCAGTGTGATGCCGTCCGCCCCCGCTTCTTCGGCCAGCAAGGCTGCCTGCACGGGATCCGGATAAACGGTCCCGCGCGCGTTGCGCACGGTAGCAACATGGTCAATGTTGACGCCTAAATCGATGACTGGACTACTAGGATGTAAGAGGCTCATGGACTGGATTTGGAAAGATTCAGTGGAACGCAACTCATAACTGCATCAAATCTATCAGAATCTGCCGTGTATTGACCGGCGTCCCGCCAAGATGATAGGCGAGCAGATGGCGCATCAGGAATTTGCTCTGGGATTGCGTGCTGCTGCTGGAGTAATCTTCATTTTCCATATCAAGCAGGGTCTGTCCGTTGACGCGCGGAGATATATCGGCTGGCATGGCCGGCCTGGGGCCGCGCTCGGGGTCCACCACATACACACGATCCGCTTCGACTCTTTCATCGGTCGTCGTGGATATCGTAAGGTTGGCGGCAACGCCGGTTTCCTTCAGTAATGCGCGTTCGAACTTGCGTAGTACGATTGGCGCTGGCTCAGCGTGCGCAAGTTGATTGAGCGTCGAAACATAATGGTCGAACAGAGCTGGGTGCGGATCGTCCCGTGCAAGTAATTTTACGAGGAGCTCGTTCAGATAGAATCCGCACAGGAGCGCCGATTTTTCCAGCGGCACCAGGCCTCCCACCCATTCTGCGGTCGTCAGCGTTCTCACCTCGGATTTTCCCGACCAGCCAACCGCCAGAGGCTGAAAAGTCTGCAACACCCCGCGAAGTTTGGAATGCGGCCTTTTCGCGCCCTTTGCGATCACTGCTACGCGGCCGTAGTCGCGCGAAAACACGTCCACGATCAGGCTGGTTTCCTTGTGGGGATAGCTGTGCAGCACAAAGCCTGGCTGGTTCGCGACGCGCCCTTCTCTTTCGGGCTCTCTTGCGCGTCTTGCCTGCGCAGGAAGGGTTTGCATCGTCCGGCTGCCGTCTTCGAGCTTCCCCGAAGGCGTCGCGGCCATGGGGATATCCGCGCCCGACTTCATATCGGCTGAGTTGATAGTCATCCCGGAAGGACTCCTACTCGTAACCGTACGCGCGAAGCCCGGCTTCATTGTCGGCCCACCCGGACTTCACTTTCACCCAGATCTCGAGATAAACCGGTCCACCGAACAGTTTCTCCATATCAAGGCGCGACTGGGTGGAAATCTCTTTCAACCTGGCACCCTTCTGACCAATCAACATTGCCTTGTGGCTGTCCCGTTCGACAAGAATCGCAGCGAAAACACGCCGCAAATTGCCTTCTTGCTCGAATTTTTCGATCAGAACCGTGCTTGTATAGGGAAGCTCGTCACCGACGAAACGGAATACTTTTTCGCGCACGATTTCCGCAGCCAGAAATTTCTCGCTGCGATCCGTGATGTCGTCCTCTCCGAATACCGGTGGATTGGCAGGTAAAAGCTTGCGGATCTCTCCTTCCAAGGCCTCCAGCTGGAAGCGCTGTTTGGCCGACACCGGCACTACGGCGGTGAAGTCATGATCGGCAGCAACCTGTTGCGCAAACGGCATCAATACTGCCTTGTCCTTGATATGGTCGGATTTGTTGATGACGAGAATGCACGGCACAGTTGCAGGAATCAGCTTCAGTACCTGCTTGTCGGCCGGACCATAGCTACCCGCTTCGATCACGTACAAAATGACATCTGCCGCGTTGAGCGTATCCGTTACAGTGCGATTGAGTTTTTTATTGAGCGCGTTGGCATGCCTCGTTTGAAAGCCCGGCGTATCGACGTAAACATATTGTGCATCGTCCTTCGTCTGTATGCCGGTAATGCGGTGGCGCGTGGTTTGCGCTTTGCGTGAAGTGATACTTACCTTGGCGCCGATCAGTACATTCATCAGCGTCGACTTGCCCACGTT
>JAQGLQ010000397.1 GCA_028292785.1 Noviherbaspirillum sp.
CGGTGGCAACAGGAAAATATTTATGAATTCGTACTGCAGCCTGCTGGTTGACAGATATTTCGACATCACGCGCTGGTTCATCCCGTCTGCACTGAGGGATAACGCGCGCCATTTCAGGAACGCGCAGAATGTGGTCACGCTCGCTTTACTGGCCGTTACGTCGGTGCCTCTATTCGCATCGCTGAACCATTTTCTCGAGTTAGATAAAGCGGGAATGATCGTTCTCGCCGGTGGCTCGGCGATGCTGTGCGCTCCGCTCGTGCTGAAATTCACCGGACGGCTCGTGTTGGCGCGGGAAATCTTCATTTGCTCGTTTTTCGGAATGAAGCTCGTGCTGGCCTATTATCTTGGCGGGATCGGATCGCCGACATTGTCGTGGCTGCTGCTGTGTCCGATGATTGCGATGATATTGGGCGGCGTACGGGCCGGAGCGATCTGGGGTATCGTCATCACGATCACCGTATCCGGCCTGTTTTATCTGCAAACCAGCGTCGTGCCGTTTCCTCCTGTGCCGGTGAGCGATCAGCGTTTGCTGCAGGTCGTCAGCGTACTGGGCTTGTTCATTTTCTCCGCCATCCTTTTGCTGTTCTTCAGGCCCGGCGCCTCGCAAAGCTTCGCTTTTCGCGAGAAATCCGAACGTATTTAGCCTGCTGAACGGCAATCGGGCGTATTGGCTGAATAATGCCTCTCTATTCCGGAATTCCTGGTCTATGAAAAATGGGACAATGCGTCCCTTTTTTCATGGATTTATAAAAACCCGTCGATGACTTTTCCCCGTCCTTCGACCGGGATAGCGCGCACTCTCGCTTTCTGGTTTTGCGCTTCCTCTGTCGTACTGACACTGATCCTGGCACAGATCATCGGAAGCGTCGCAACCGATACCCTGCGCGATCAGATTGGTCAAGAGCTTTCGGACCTCGCCTATCAGACTACCGACAAGCTCGAACACGGCATGTTCGAACGATATCGCGAAGTTCAGCTGATGGCGAACAACGCAGGCATGGGCGACCCCGCCGTTCCCATTACACGCAAGCAGATGCTGCTGGACGACATCCAGAACAGCTATTCGTATTTTGCGTGGTTCGGCATGGCGGACACCTCAGGCAAAGTCCTGGCGGCCGCGCTGATGTACGAATTTGTGACCCAGGTAACCGAGCCAGAACGAAGCCTGCAGGCGACTTATATTCCCGACTTCGCATCGGATGGCGGCGTGGCCGGTATCTATATTCTTGTCTCCGACATATCGGAATGAAAAGAGGCGGAACAACGAATGGCGAAGCTCGCGCGGCATGACGCGCTGACCGTCCTGCCGAACCGTTATCAGCTGGATGAAAAGCTCGACGAGGCACTACGCCGCTGCCGCCGTTCCCTGATGCCGATGGCGATGATGTTCCTCGATATCGACCATTTCAAAGGGATCAACGACACCCTCGGCCATGCCGCCGGCGACAAGGTGCTGAAGGAATTCGCGCTGCGCCTGAAAGCGGCCGTGCGCATCACCGACATCGTGGTGCGACTGGCCGGCGATGAGTTCATCGGTTTGCTCGAAAGGTTGCGTGCCATCGACGACGCGCAATCGGTGGCGAAAAAATTCTTGCCTCCATGACGGCGAAATTTTCCATCGAGGGCACGCCGCTGCATGTGACTACGAGTATCGGTATCGCCTACACCGATGGCGTCAGTCTTGGCGCGGAACAATTGATGGCGCATGCCGACCAGGCGTTGTACCAGGCCAAGGCCAAGGGGCGGAACACCTTTGCGCTCACCGACATCCGCGAGCCTTCGATGACCGCATTTCTCGCGCCACGGAAGGTGGGCACGAAGCCGCAGGATAGCTGAATAGCTGAATCCCAGAAGGAGTGATTTGCATTGGCAGCTTTTTCGGAGCAGTGTGCCTGCAGTGGTTTATCACACGGCGCAATTAATAAACAAAACGGAGGCGTTTGAAAGGCGGAAATTGGAAGTTAACCTGGTTTTGTTCGACGGCCTGACGTCTTGGTGACGACGGCGGGGAGGTTTCGGATGCAACTCTTTAGATAGGTATATTAGTTGCATCTGTTTAAAGCAAAGCATGAAAATGTGCCAGCTGCAGAAAATGCCCATCCCGCGGGCGGCAATGCGCCCGCCGAATTAACTGAAGGCCGGCAAACCAAGCAGCGATCTTGCCTCGGCGGGAGTGGCCGGACGCGCATCATGCTTTGCGCACAGTGCGACCGCGACCCGGACCAGTTCCGCATTGCTCGCGGCAAGACGTTCTTTGCTGATACGGATGTTGTCTTCCAGTCCGGTACGGATCGCATCGCCTTTGCGCTTGAGTACCCATTCGATCACATCCGATTGATGGCGGCCGATACCGGCGGCGGTCCAGGTAGCCTTCGGCAGCACGCGTTTCAGTTCTGCCAGCAGGATGTCGATCAGATGCTCTTCCACCGGCAATGCATTCTTGATCCCCATGACAAACTGCACATGCGGCCGCTCGCTGAGCAAGCCGCTATCCACCAGCCGACGCGTACCGTAGATATGGGACAGGTCGAATACTTCGATTTCGGGCACGATTCCGTTTTCCTTCATGCGCTTGGCCAAATCCTCGACCAATGCCGGCGCGTTCTCATAGATGATGGTCGGAA
>JAQGLQ010000166.1 GCA_028292785.1 Noviherbaspirillum sp.
CACCACGGTCTGGCGGGCGATGAAGAACGAGGTTTCCATCATCTCGAATTCCAGGCCGTGCTCGGCGCACAGCGCCAGCGCCAGCGGAATGTCACGCTCGTCCTTGAAACCGTAATAGACATTGACCTGGTAGCACTCGTGGCCCAGCGGCTCGACCCTGATCCTGTCCCCGGGCGCCACGGTCGGGATGTCTTTGTTATAGACGGTCAGGAACACGATGCGCTCGTGCAGCACTTTGTTGTGCAGCAGGTTATGCAGCATGGCATGCGGCACGCCGTCGCCCTCGGCGCGGAAAAAGACGCCCGTGCCGTCGACCCGGTGCGGTGGGCCATAGAACAGCGACTGCAGGAAGTCCTGCAGCGGAATCGCCTGCTTCTTGAGATTGTTGAAGACCAGCTCGCGCCCGCTTTTCCAGGTCAGCATGATGGTCACCATCAGCGCCGAGAGCGCCAGCGGAAACCAGCCGCCGCTGACGATCTTGAGCGAGGTCGCGGCCAGCAGCGTCAGGTCCAGGGTCAGGAAAAAGCCGGTGGCCAGCGTGGCCAGCAGCAGGCTGAATTTCCATTTGTAGCGCACCACGAAGAAGGTGAGGATGGTCGTCGTCGTCATGGTGGCGGTGGCGGCAATGCCGTAGGCCGAGGCCAGGTTGCCCGACGAGCCGAAACCGACCACGGCCATCAGCACGATGATGAGCTGCACCCAGTTCACCAGCGGAATGTAGATCTGCCCGATCTCGCGGTCCGAGGTATAGACCACCTGCATGCGCGGCAGAAAGCCGAGCGAGATCGCCTGCTGCGCCACGGAAAACGCGCCCGAGATGGTGGCTTGCGACGCGATCACCGTGGCCATCGTGGAAAGCAGCACCAGCGGATAGATGCTCCACGGTCCCAGCTGCTGGTAGAACGGATTGGAGACCGCCTCGGGGTTGGACAGCAGCAGCGCGCCCTGGCCCAGATAATTGAGCGCGAGGGCGGGGAATACCACGAGGAACCACGCCAGGCGGATCGGCCGCTTGCCGAAATGTCCCATGTCCGCATACAGGGCCTCGGACCCGGTGAAGGCGAGCACCACGGCGCCGAGCGCCACGAAGGCGAGCCAGCCGTTGTGGCTGAGGAAATACCAGGCGTGCATCGGATTGACGGCCGCGAGGATAGCCGGGTTGTGCGCGATGTTCACCACGCCCATCGCGGCCAGCGTGAAGAACCAGACCAGCATGACGGGCCCGAACCATTTGCCGATGCCGGCCGTGCCTCGCTTCTGGAACAGGTACAAGGCCACCAGCACGGCAATCGTCAGCGGCAGCACGAAGGGGCTGAGGGCCGGCGTCGCGGTCTGCAGTCCTTCGATGGCGGACAGCACCGAAATCGCGGGCGTGATGACGCCGTCGCCGAAAAACAGCGCGGCCCCCGCCAGGCCGAGCAGCATGACCACGTAATGGCGGTGCGAGGTTTCCTTGACCGCCGACATCGCCAGCGCGGTCAGGGCCATGATGCCGCCCTCGCCGCGGTTGTTGGCGCGCAGGACCAGGGTCACGTATTTGAGCGTGACGATCATCGTCAGGCCCCACACGATCAGGGATACCACGCCCAGCAGGTTGGCGTGGTTCAGGGCCAGGCCGTGTTCTTTCGAGAACACTTCCTTCATCGTGTACAAGGGACTGGTGCCGATGTCGCCATAAACGATGCCGATGGCGGCTATCGTCAGCGATGCCGCACTGCTTCTGGACGCATGGGCCTGGCCGTCCGGTTCGTTTGACGTGGAATTCATGTAAGTGGCGTGAAGTGATTTGCTAGCGCGGCACGCGCAATGTCTGGCCGCCGCGCCAGCTTTCGCCCGGCCGCAGGCTGACCGGCCTGGCGACGCATGCGGCTTCGACGCACAGCATGCGCAACCAGTCGTCATCGGGAAAATCCTGCAGCGCGCGCGCCTTGACGGGGCCGGGATTCCATATCACCGTGTCTTCGAAGCCATGCTGCGAAACGCGCAGCGACGGCTGTTCATCCTCAAGCACGCGAAGCTCCTTCGGCGGCGACAGATAGACGCGATCGACTTCACCCGTGATACGCAAATTCGCCTCCTCCTGCACCGACACGGCATTGGCGGCCGTCGCATCCTGATAACGGACCTTGCCCAGGCCGGAAATCGCCGTATTCCTTGCATCGTCTACCTTCAGATAGGTATGCAGGGCGGCGGTGAATTCCCACGGCGCATCGCCGCTGTTCGTGACCGACAAAGACACCTCGAGAAAATCCTGCCCCGTCTCCACCACAAGCTCGGCATCGAAAGCGTGTGGCCAAACGGCTTTCGTAGCCATATCGTCGCCCAGACGCAGTGCCACCATATTGATGTGGCCCCCATGCTTGCGCCGCGCGTCGAGATCATGCGCAGAAATGCTCCACGGCATGTTGCGCGCGAACCCATGCTTGACGATACCGCCACGATCGGCGAATTGCGGAAAGCACACGGGAATTCCGCCACGTATCGCCGGAGCGTGCGCTACAGGCGCCTCCGCGCGGGACATGCCGCCGGTCAGCGGCGACAGGTACAGCCGTTCTTTCCCGTCGCCGGCACGCCAGGACAGCACCTGCGCGCCCTGGCATGCGATGAACGCGCTGCCGCCTTCCGACGACAGTCGCAGCCCGGGCAAGCCGTTCAGATCTTCGGGAAACGAAGCAGTTGCGTATGTCTGTTCCAAGGTGGAGGTCCTTCAAGCCGAAAATAAGGCAACGAGTATCCCATGTTTAGCCAAGAAACCTGGCGAGATAGGGCGCGGTGCGGCTAGCCTGCGTGCCCGCCACCGCAAGCGGTGGTCCGCACGCGACCACGCGGC
The DNA here is from genome assembly GCA_028292785.1 of Noviherbaspirillum sp. The sequence continues at coordinate 2,831 of JAQGLQ010000166.1, forward strand.
CGCCCTCGTCGCCGGCGCCGGGGCCGATATCGACCACCCAGTCGCTTGCCGCGACCACACGCATATCATGTTCAACGACAATCACCGTATTGCCGGATTCCACCAGTCCGTCGAGTTGCGCCACGAGTCGATCGACATCGGACGGATGCAGGCCCGTGGTCGGTTCATCGAGGATGTACAGTGTGTTGCCGTGCTGTACGCGTTGCAGTTCGGTGGCGAGCTTGATGCGCTGCGCTTCGCCTCCGGAAAGCTCGGTGGCAGGCTGCCCCAGCCGCAGATAGCCGAGTCCGACTTCGCGCAGCACCGTCAGCGAGCGCAGCACCTGCGGCTCGCCGACGAAGAACTCGGCGGCGGCATCCACCGTCATGCCCAACACATCCGCGATGTTCTTTTCGCGATATTCGATTTCGAGCGTTTTGGCGTTGTAACGCGCGCCGTGACAGGTTGGGCAGGGCGCATACACGCTCGGCAGGAACAGCAGTTCGACCATCACGAAGCCTTCGCCCTCGCAATGTTCGCAGCGTCCCTTGGGAACGTTGAACGAGAAGCGCCCGGCGTCATACCGGCGCGCGCGCGCCGATTTGGTCGACGCGAAAAGCTTGCGCACATGATCGAACAATCCAGTGTAGGTCGCGAGATTCGATCTGGGCGTGCGTCCGATCGGTTTCTGGTCGACCCGCACCAGGCGCTTTATGTTTTCCATGCCGCCGGCGATTTCGCCGCCGACATGCGCGGCAGCGTATTCCGGTTCGTCAGCTTCCTCTTCCTCGGCTGTCACATCATGGCCGAGACGGTCGGCGACCAGTTCCACCAGGGCCTGGCTCACCAGGCTCGACTTGCCGGA
>JAQGLQ010000422.1 GCA_028292785.1 Noviherbaspirillum sp.
AGGCTCTCCTGCGGCGATACGAACATGACGTTGCGTGTCATTACTTCGGAAACGATCTGCATGGCTTTTCCTTTCATCAGGAAACTGAACGTGAACTCACGTTCTTCCATAAACATTCTAGTAAAGCTACGCGGCGTAAAAAGGGTGTGCGCATCATCCGGCATAGAAAATTGAGGTCGTACTTCCTCACAGGAATCGGATGGCGATTGCCCTCGCGGGCCGCCACCGATTCACTGCGCCCCCTTGTGTGATCTCAATAGGTTTTACGGCACCGCTCTTAACTTGAGCGCAGCCCGCGCTATGATGAAATCATCTCCGCATGGCTGTCGGGAGCAGAACATGGAAGACGATCTGGTCCGGCGCATAACGGGCAGTGCGGCATACCAAAAGCTGGTTGCCACGCGTTCGAAATTCGGCTGGATGCTGGCGGTACTGATGCTGCTGGTTTATTACGGCTACATCCTGCTGATCGCTTTCAACAAGGAATTCCTCGCACGGAAAATCGGCGATGGCGTCATGACATGGGGAATCCCCATCGGGCTTTTCGTGATTGTCTTTACTGTAGTGGTCACCGGCATTTACGTGTGGCGCGCCAACCGCGAGTTCGACGATCTGACCGCCACGATCCGCAAGGAGGTGCTGTGATGGCGGGCGCCCTGCGCTTGCCTGTCGTGGTGGCGTTGCTTTGCGCCACGGCTGTCGCCCGGGCGGCCGATGCGCTCGGCCAAGCCGAAAAGCAGGCGACCAACTGGACCGCGATCTCCATGTTCGCGGTGTTTGTGGTGTTCACGCTGTTCATTACGAAGTGGGCGGCATCGAAGACCAGATCAGCCGCCGATTTCTATACGGCGGGCGGCGGCATCACCGGCTTTCAGAACGGCATGGCAATCGCGGGCGACTTCATGTCGGCCGCATCCTTCCTCGGCATATCCGCGGCGGTTTACCTGAATGGCTACGATGGGCTGATCTACTCCATCGGTTTCCTGGTCGGCTGGCCGGTGCTGACCTTCCTGATGGCCGAACGCCTGCGCAATCTCGGCCGCTTCACTTTCGCCGACGTCGCCGCATATCGCTTTCGGCAAGTGCCGATCCGCGTGTTCGCGGCCGCCGGTACGCTGGTGGTGGTGGCGTTCTACCTGATTGCACAGATGGTCGGCGCCGGCCAGCTCATCAAGCTGCTGTTCGGACTGGAATATTGGATGGCGGTGGTGATCGTCGGTACACTGATGATGATCTATGTGCTGTTCGGCGGCATGACGGCGACCACCTGGGTGCAAATCATCAAGGCGATCATGTTGCTGGCCGGCGCGAGCTTCATGGTGTTCATGGTGCTATGGCAGTTCAGTTTCAGCCCGGAGGCGCTCTTCGCGAAAGCGGTCGAGGTGCATCCGAAGAAGGATGCGATCATGGGCCCGGGCGGGTTCATCAAGGACCCGGTTTCAGCGATCTCGTTCGGCATGGCACTGATGTTCGGCACGGCGGGCTTGCCGCATATCCTGATGCGTTTCTTCACCGTGCCGAGCGCCAAGGAGGCGCGCAAGTCGGTATTCTGGGCGACCACCTGGATCGCTTATTTCTATCTGCTGACCTTCATCATCGGTTTCGGAGCAATCGTGCTGGTCAGCACCAATCCGGTATACATGGATGCCGCCGGCAAGCTGCTTGGCGGCGACAACATGGCGGCGGTCCACCTGGCGCGCGCGGTCGGCGGCAATATCTTCCTCGGCTTCATTTCGGCGGTGGCTTTCGCCACCATTCTCGCGGTCGTCGCCGGTCTGACGCTCTCCGGCGCTTCGGCCGTATCGCATGATTTGTATTCGGTGGCGATCAGAAAAGGGACGGCAAGCAGCAGCGATGAGCTGCGCGTTTCCCGCATCACGACGGTGGCGCTGGGCATCATCGCCGTGATCCTCGGCATCGTCTTCGAAAAGCAGAACATTGCGTTCATGGTATCGCTGGCGTTCGCGGTCGCCGCATCGGCCACCTTCCCGGTGCTGTTCATGTCGGTGCTGTGGAAAGACTGCACCACGCGCGGCGCGACCATCGGCGGCTTCCTCGGACTGATCACGGCGGTGGGACTGACGATCGTGTCGAAGTCGGTCTGGGTCGATGTCCTCCATCATGGGGCCGCGATTTTTCCCTACACTTCGCCGGCGCTGTTTTCGATGAGCATCGGTTTCGCCGGCATCTGGTTGTTCTCGATCCTCGACCACAGCGACCGCGCGCGCCTCGACCGGGCCGGCTATGCGGCGCAAAAGGTACGATCCGAAACCGGGATCGGCGCGGCGGCGCCGTCGGGCCACTGATCGGCCCATCGCATCAGGATGATCGCAACACATCGCTTCTACCTGGCACTGCTGCTGCTGTTCGCCCTGCAGCTCGCCGTGATCGCTGCATTCCTTCTGCTCGCGGGCCTTGGTTCCCTTCAGGCGGAGCGAATGGCGATGCTGGCGGCCCTGGCCTGCATGCTGCTGCTCTTCCTCGGCATCGGCCTGAAAGCGTTGTTCAACGCCTATCTGCAGCCGCTGGCGCGCCTGGGCGAGGAAGTGACGCTCCTGGCGGCGAATCCATCCTATCGCGTGACGCCGCATGGAGCGCGTGACGTGCGCGCACTGATCGCGAAGCTGAACGGCTTCGCCATGCTGCACCACGCGCTGCAGGAAGAGAGCAAGCAAACGGTGGAGACGGCGAGCCGCGCGCTGATGGAAGAACGGAATCGCCTTGCAGCCCTGATGGCTGACCTGGTGCTGGCTGTGCTGGTCTGTAATCTCGAGGGGCGCATTCTGCTCTACAACGTGCGCGCGCGGCAGCTGCTCGGCTCGGCTTCCATCGGACTCGGACGTTCCGTGTTCGCCGTCATCGAACACGGATTGATCGTCCATGCGCTGGAACATGTGCAGCATCGCCTCGGCCGGCGGCGGCGTGTCACGGAAGGCGAGGCAACAAGATTCGTGGCGCCGCTGGCCGACGGCCGCATTTTGCGCGTGCACCTGGCGCCCGTGCTCGACGAAGCTTGCGCGCTCAACGGCTTCGTGCTGACGCTGGAAGACATCACCCGCAACGTGGAAGCGGCGGCGCGGCGCGACAGCCTGATGCAGACGCTCACGCAGGATGCGCGCGCGTCGCTGGAGAATATCCGTTCGGCAGTGAAAGCGATGCAGGATTCCGCGGACGCCGGCACAACCGAATTTGTCACCATCGTCGATGATGAATCGCTGCGCCTTGCGCGGCGTATCGAGAGTGCGATGCTGCAGCATGGCGAAGATCCCGGCAGCCGGTGGGAGCTGGAGGAGATGCGCGGCAAGGATCTCGTCGCTCTGCTCCTGCATCGGATCGATGCGTCGCGGCTGCGCGTCGTAGCGGTAGACGGCGATGCGCTATGGCTCAATGTCGATAGCTACGCATTGACACGGGCGCTGGCGTATTTGGCCGGTCGGCTTGCACAGGAAAGAGAGGTGGGCGATCTGCGCCTCTCGCTGTATCGCGTCGGCCGGCAGGCATGTATCGAACTGTGCTGGGACGGGCCGCCGCTGTCAGCCGACACGTTGCGAAGCTGGGAGAATGCGCCTTTGCAGATCGGTTTTGCCGGCGCCGCGCGCACGCTCCGTTCCGTGGCCGCCCGGCATGGCGGTGAGACGATGTATCAGTTCGAGCCTTCGGACAAGTCATCGTGGCGCCTGCTGCTGCCGGCCATCGAGCAGGCGGCCGCTGATCTTCCGCATGTGCCGCAAACGCGGCCGGAGTTTTATGACTTCGATCTGTTCAACCAGGCCGGGCAGAATCCGGAGCTCGACGGCCGTCTTCTGTCGCAGATCAGCTATACCGCGTTCGACACCGAAACCACGGGACTGCAGCCTTCGGCCGGCGACGAAATCGTTTCGATAGGTGCGGTGCGCATTTTGAACGGCCGGCTGCTGCAGCAGGAAATCTTCGACCGGCTGATCCGGCCGCGCCAGATGCTGTCCGCCGAATCGATCGAGATCCATGGCATCACGAAGGCGATGCTCGACGATCAGCCACGCATCGAGGAAGTGCTGCCGCAGTTTCAGCGCTTCGCCGCGGATACCGTGCTGGTCGCGCACAATGCGGCGTTCGACATGCGCTTCCTGCAGATGCAGGAAGCGCGGACCGGCGTCGCGTTCAGGCAGCCGGTGCTCGACACGCTGCTGCTTTCACAATCCATTCATCCGCACCAGCCACAGCACTCGCTCGATGCGATCGCGGCGCGCTTCGGCGTGGCGGT
>JAQGLQ010000446.1 GCA_028292785.1 Noviherbaspirillum sp.
GCGCGCGCGTCCCGAAGGCGTCAAGGTGTACGCGACCACCACGGAGATGTTGCAAGCCCGTCCTGATATCGAAGCCGTGGCGATTTGTACGCCGCCGCAGATCCGCCATGCGATCGCTCGCGAATTAATTGACGCCGGCAAACATGTGTTCCTCGAAAAGCCTCCCGCCGCCACCCTCGGCGAAGCGGAAGCGATCAGGAGCCTCGCTGCAGCGAAGGGCGTCTCGCTGCTCGCAAGCTGGCATTCGCGATTCGCGCCGGCCGTGGAAGCGGCGCGCGAGTGGATCGCGCGACGCAGGCTGCGACGCGTACATATCGCGTGGAAGGAAAATGTGCGGCAGTGGCATCCGGGCCAGGCATGGATCTTCGCGCCCGGCGGGATGGGCGTATTCGATCCGGGCATCAATTCATTGTCGATCCTCACGCGCATACTGAGCGATGCGGTGATCGTCCGGAAGGCAGACCTGCATATTCCGATCAATTGCGACGCGCCGATTCAGGTCGAGATGGATATGGTCACCGACCAGGGCGTGGACATCCGTGCGGAGTACGATTTCCTGCAAGAGGATTTGCAGACGTGGAGCATCCTGGTGGAATCCGCGGACGGTGAAAAAATGGCACTGCACATGGGCGGCACCGTGCTGGAGGTCGACGGCCAGGAGATCATGCGCGAAAAGGAAGCCGAGTACCCCGGCCTGTACGCGCATTTCAATCGCCTGATCCGCAGCGGGAAAACCGATGCCGATTTTTCGCCGCTGCGGATCGTGGCCGATGCATTCATGGTCGGTAAACGGATTGCCGCGCCTGAATACATAGAATGAACACCGCTGCGCAAGGTGTTGCCTTCCGTAGTTTTCGTTGCGGTAGCGATGTCGACCTTCCGAGCGGGTGGCGCCGCTGATCAGGCGGCCATGATGCGGTCTGGCGCAGTATTCAAGTGCACTTGCTCCCCGCCCGGATTGTGTTCCGGCTGTTCCAGGGCATCCCTGATCACTTTTGCAGACGCAAGCATCATCAATCTCTCGTTTGCTCCATATAATCGCGACCGCACCTGGTAGGCATGGCTGCTACCAAGGGCTTTTCTCGTGTCCCGGTGGATTTCGCGTTCGACATGTTCACGCACATCATCAGCATCAGCCTGCTCCAGTCTTTCGCAAAACACGTTCATATCGACGGAATAGACCGTCTTCGTCGTGTTCCGCAGCCATTTGCGTTTCAATACGACCTTTTCGCTGCGCAGAAAATCGCGGTAGTCGCTGCCATGGGAATTCGAACAGCTATGCTCCTTGACGACCAGTTGCTGAACCAGGCGCCGTTGCATTTCGGTCTCGATGTTTGCCGTTTCCGATAAGTCGAGGAGCTGTGTCATCCGCTCATGTCGGCTGGCGTGGATAAAGTCATTGATGCGACCGATGGCTTGCCGGGCCGGGAGCGGCTCGTCGGCGGCGGTCAGCAACAAAGTCAAGTAGCTTGTCAGGCCTGGCGTCGCATTTTGCAAGCAGAGGTCGAACAGAGGCTCATTGTCGGGGTCGTTGAATAGTTCAAGTGTCGCGGCGCGCACCTGTTGCTCATGATTATTTTTATACAGCGAACCGACGGCGCCGGTCAGCAGCTCCCGCATTTTCTCCATCGGCGCTCGCGCATGCGTCGCCTTGATTTTTTCCAGGGCGCCCAGGATGCCGAGCCATCCCATCTGCTTCATTGCCAGACGGCGCTTGTTTTCGACGATCGCCACTGCGTCCTCGAGCGAGCGGGCGCCCAGCAACTCTGGCGCGTTAAAAGTCGCCGGGTCGTATGAAAAGTGCTTGTCATGAAGTTTCTGCATGATCACTTTGATGATGAAGGCGGCGATCGTCAAGACGGCGCCCACCATAAGCAATGGCAAGCCGAAGCCGACCAGAGGTCCTCCCAACAGCATGAATATCTGGCCCAGGACCAGGCCGATATTGGCCAGGATCTTCCCGAAAAAATTGTATGTCTGTTGTTTGCCGACCTGGGCGAGCAAATCCTTTTTCGTGGCGGGATCGATCAGTTCCGATTCAGAGACTACCTTCTTCATGGCAGCCAGCATCTGATGCTTCTTGATGGCGCCAGCGGCTTCAATCCCTCCGTAGACCGCCGTCGCGATTTGACCGGCGGTCATGACGAAATGTCCAAGCAGTTTGAAAACCGCCGCAGCGCCTTGCGCGCCTGGCCCGATCATGAAATTTGCTGCGACAGAGTTTGCCGCGCTTCCGCCGACCGCTGCTGCAGTGCCTTGCGTGGCGCTTGCCGCTGAAAAATCGGCCAGCACGCCCATTTCATACAGCAGCACGCCGGCCAACATGGCATGCGTTCCCGCTACCGCCGCAGGGGTCGCATGATTCCTGAGCCGGGCCAGCAAATGCGTGTCCAACGCCGTTTTGTAGCGTGCGATATCCTGCAGAAATTCCGCCATCTGCTCTGCGTGACCGTGCCTCAGTTCCGCCGGAATCCGCCTCAGCGCATCGATCAGGAGCCTGCAGAAGTCGGAGTCGGAACTGGCGTTATTCAACCTTTCAGCCATGGCCGGCCGGATGTCCGCCAATTTCCGAATCAGCAGATCTTTTTGCCTGGCCAGCTCTGCCGCACTGGCGGCAAGGTCGTGCCTTGCTTCATGCAGCTCGTTACGCGAGCCGGTCGCGCCCATATTCACAAGCGGCAGTATCAACGGATAAAACAAGAATGCCCGCAAGGCCGCGACAAGTTGCCGGGAGATTCCGCTTCCCTGAAGCGTATTGACTGCATCGTCCAATCCATCGGTGACGAAACCCACGTTTTGCGCACGGCTGGTTGTCGATAGCGCCTGCATTCCCGTCGTCCGTTGCGGCGCCCCTGAAAACAGGTATCTGCAAAAGGCGGGCCAGTTCGATGGATTGAACAGCGAGCCGGATTGTTTGACGTAATGCTGTCCGCGGCTGAAGCGGACCGCCTGTTCCTGCGTGAAGTAGTAGTGCCCGAATTTGTAAGGGAGTTCGCCGTCGACACGTTCGAATTCCGGTCGCACCTGATTTTCGTCGATGTCCGGCGCGTTCGCGATGACGCTTCTTCGCGGCGTATCGTCAATCGGGTTCGGCTCGACCCGATCGGTCAATTCACGGATTGCAAGGCCGTCTCGTTGCCGTGAATTCTCGGCTTCAACGATTTCACCATTCTCTCGCGTCCTGTTTTCCGGCATGCCGTGCAACGATGAAATCATGTCGTTGCACCCTGCATTCAGTAGGTGGTTTTTCTTTGATTGACTGATGTCCTCGGAACCGGCCTTCAGCATCGGTCGCTTGAACCTGATTTCCGGTTCATACC
>JAQGLQ010000465.1 GCA_028292785.1 Noviherbaspirillum sp.
CAGCTCCTGCCCGTCGAAGCGGATCGAGCCCGCATCCGGCCGCAGCTGTCCGTTGAGCATATTGAAGCAGGTCGATTTGCCCGCGCCATTGGGACCGATCAGCGCGAGCAGCTGCCCGGGCAGCAGATCGAACGAAACGTCGTCGACCGCCTTGACGCCGCCGAACGACTTCGCGATGTGGCTGACCTGAAGCAGCGTCATGCGCGCGCCTTTGCTGTGTCGAAACGGCTGCGCAGCGAACCGGCCACGCCTTGCGGGAAGACCAGCACCAGCACGAGAATCGTCAGGCCGAGCATCGCGCGCCAGTATTCGGTCTCCCGCATCACGGCGTCCTGCAGCCAGGTGAACAGCGCAGCGCCGACGATCGGGCCGCTCAGCGTCTGTACGCCGCCGAGCAGCACCATCACGAGGCCGTCGACCGAACGCCCGACCGCGATCGTCTCGGGCGAAATGCTGCCCTTGGAAAACGCGAACAATGCGCCGGCCACGCCGCAAAACAGCCCGGCGAGGATGAAGGCGACCCACTGCACGCGCTTGACATGGATGCCGATCGCTTCGCCGCGCACCGGCGAATCGCGGCCGGCGCGCAGGGCATGACCGAAGGGCGAAAAAAGCATGCGCCGCATCAGCAACACGCCGGCAGCCGTCGCGAACAGCGCGAGGTAGTAATACGCCGGCCGGCCGGACAGCCACTGCGCCGGCCATACGCCGGTCAGGCCATTGCTCCCCCCGGTGAAGCCGTCGGATTGATAGACCGCCGACCAGACGATCTGCGCGAATGCCAGCGTGAGCATCGCCAGGTAGACACCCGAAAGACGCACGCAGAACCAGCCGAACAGCAGCGCACCCGCGCCCGCGACCAGCGGCGCCAGCAGCAGCGAGGCGATCATCGGCAGGCCGGCGACCTTCAGCAGCACGGCGGCGCCGTAGGCTCCCAGCCCGAAGTAAGCCGCATGTCCGAAGGAATGCATGCCGCCCGGTCCCATGATGAAATGCAGGCTGGCGGCGAACAACACGGCAATCAGGATGTCGATGCCGAGCACCAGCGAATACGGAAAGGCGTCGTGCAGCAAGGGCAGCGCGAGCAGCGCCGCCATCAACATCGCCGCCGCGATTTTCAGCGGCCGGCTCGCGGGCCGGAGCGGCATGTCGGTCGCGGCGACGGTGCGGGCCGCGGCCTGCGGCCGGCCCAGCAAGCCCCATGGGCGCAACACCAGGACGGCGGCCATGATCAGGAATTCCACCACCAGCGTCAGCTTTGAAAACGAAAACGATATGCCAAACAAATCGACCGTGCCGATGCTCGCGCAGATCGCTTTGGTCTCGGCGATGATCAGCGCGGCGAGATAGGCGCCGGGAATGCTGCCCATGCCGCCCACCACCACCACCACGAAGGCATCGCCGATGGTTTGCAGATCGAGATGCAGGTTGGCCGGTTCGAGCGGAATCTGCACCGCTCCGCCAAGGCCGGCGAGAAATGCGCCCAGCGCGAATACGCTGGTGAACAGCCACGCCTGGTTGACGCCGAGCGCGCCCACCATCTCGCGATCCTGGGTGGCGGCGCGCACCAGCGTGCCCCAGCGGGTGCGCGCAAGAAGCAGCCAGAGCAATCCCAGGACGGCGGGGCCGATGAACATCAGCACCAGGTTATATTTCGGAAATTGCTGGCCGAGGATCTCGACCGCATCCTTGAGTCCGGGCGCGCGCGGGCCCATGAGCTCTTCCGCGCCCCACAGGTAGAGCGCCGCATCCTTGATCACCAGCACCAGCGCGAACGTCGCCAGCAATTGAAACAGCTCGGGGGCGTGGTAAATGCGACGCAACAGGATAATCTCGACCAGCGCGCCCAGGATCCCGGTCAGCAGCGCCGCCGTCAGCACACCGCCCCAGAAGCCGAGCGCGGTGCCGGCCCCGAACCATTCCATGGCCGAGTACGCCAGGTAAATGCCGAGCATGTACAGCGAGCCGTGCGCGAAATTGACGATGCGCGTGACGCCGAAAATCAGCGAGAGTCCCGCCGCAACCAGGAACAGCGAAGAGGCGCCGGCAAGGCCGTTCAGGAGCTGTACGAGGATGCTGGAAAATGTCATCGGTGGAGCGGACTGCAGTAAGACGAACAGACGGGAAGGCCGGCGGCTCCATGCCGCCGCGCCGCGAACGAAAGGCTCAATCGGCCGGCCGCATCGCCTTCACTTCGACATCCGACGGCTGGAACTTCGCGCCATCCATGTACGTGAAGTTCACCATCACGCCCTTGCCATCCTTTACCGCCGTGCGTCCCACATACGCACCCAGCGTCGACTGATTATCCTGCGGCCGGTAGGAGATCCTGCCCATCGGCGTATCGACCTGCAGGTTCTTGAACGCTTGCGCCAGCTTGTCGCTGTTGGTGGAATTGGCCTTCCTGATGCCGGCCGCGATCGACATGATCGATGCATAGCCGACGATCGAACCGAGGCGCGGATAGTCGTTGAACTTCTTCCGGTACGCATCCAGGAACTGCTTGTGCTCCGGCGTATTGATGCTGTACCACGGGTAGCCGGTGACGTACCAGCCCACCGGCGCTTCATCCTTCAGCGGGTCGAGATATTCGGGCTCGCCCGACAGCACGCTGACGACTTCGCGCCCCTTGAACAGGCCGCGCGTGCTTCCCTCACGCACGAACTTGGACAGGTCCGGCCCGAACAGCACGTTGAAGATGGCGTCGGGCTTGGCATCGATCAGCGCCTGGGTCACCGGCGCAGCATCGACCTTGCCCAGCGGCGGCGCCTGCTCGGCGACGAATTCCACGTCGGGCTGCGCCTGCTTCAACAGTTTCTTGAAGGTCTCCGCCGCGGACTGGCCGTATTCATAATTCGGATACACGATGGCCCAGCGCTTCTTTTTCATCTTCGCCGCTTCGGGCACCAGCATCGCGACCTGCATGTAGGTTGAAGGACGCAGCCGATAGGTGTACTTATGGCCATTCTCCCAGACGATCTTGTCGGTCAACGGTTCCGAGGCCAGGAAGAAAAATTTCTTCTGCCTGGAGAAGTCGGCCACCGCCAGGCCGACGTGCGACAGGAAGGTGCCGGTCAGTACATCGACTTTTTCGCGCGAGATCAGTTCTTCAGCCACGCGCACCGCGTCACCCGGATTGGAATTGTCGTCGCGCGTGATGATTTCGACTTTCTTGCCGAGCAGGCCGCCGCCGGCATTGATCTGCTCCAGCGCCAGGTCCATGCCTTTTTTATAGGGCTCCAGAAAACTCGCCTGCGACTTGTAACTATTGAGTTCACCGATCCTGATCGTGTTCTGCGCGTAGGATGCCGATGCCGTCCCGGCAGCGGCCGCAACGATCAAGACATGCAGGAACGTCTGACGCAATTTCATTTTTTCACCCTTTTTGAATGCCCTTCCCGGGCAAATGGAATAGTGGATTGATTGCACGGACGGCTATCGTAAACCATCTTGCCCTCAAGCTCATGATTTCTCATTCGCGGAATCGAAGACGGGGCCGGCGGCGCGCCGGGCCCTGAGGTAGAATCCGCTACCGCTTCAACAACTGCCCGCAACCGGCGCCATGCCGCGCAACCGCAATCGCATAGCCCCCGCCGCCCATGAACGACAAGAATGAACCACACCGGCCGAGCGCGCCGCCGCAACAATCCGCTCCGGCGGTTCCGCCCGTATCGGGACTGCTGCTGTTCGCGCTGTTCCTGATCGGCGCGAACCTGCGCCCGGCCTTATCAAGCGTAGCGACGGTGCTTGCGTCGATCCAGGCCGATGCCGGCCTGTCATCCACCGGCGCCGGCGTGCTGACCACCCTGCCGATATTGTGCTTTGGCTTTGCCGCACCGCTGACGTCCTGGCTCATGCGCAGTGCTTCGATCGAGCGCAACATCTTCATCGGCTTGCTCGCCTTGGCCGCCGGCATGGGCATGCGCGTCTTTTTCGGCCTGCCCGGCCTGTTCATCGGCACCGCAATCGCGGGTGCCGCCATCGGCGTGATCATGGTTCTGCTGCCGGCGATCATCAAGCGCGACTTCGCCCGCCATGCGCCGATGGCGACCGGCATGTATTCGATGGCGCTATGCTTCGGCGCGGCGCTCGCGGCGGGGACGACCGCTCCGCTGCAGCAGCTTGCCGACGGCGACTGGCGGGTTGCCCTGGCTTTCTGGACACTGCCGGCGCTGGCCGCCGCCGCCATGTGGCGGCCGCAATTGCAGCGCATCGAGAGCGGTGCGGCACCTGCGCGCAGCAAAGTGCGGGGGCTGCACAAAAACATGCTTGCCTGGCAGGTGACCGCCTATTTCAGCATGCAGGCGGCCGGCGCGTTTGTCATATTCGGCTGGCTGCCCACCATACTGTTCGATCGCGGCATGAGCCCGCTCACTGCGGGCATCGTGTTCGCGGTGTCGATCGGCGCGCAATTGATCACGTCGATCGCCGGTCCCTGGCTCGCCACGCGCGGCCGGGATCAGCGCGCCGCCATTGCGGTCATGCAGTCGGCTTCGGCCGTCGGCATGCTGGGATGCATTTTCGCGCCCACCGATACGATCTGGGCATGGGCGGTGCTGTTGGGCCTTGGGCAGGGAGGCGGCTTCAGCATCGGCCTGGCGCTGATCGTGCTGCGCTCGCCGAACCCGCGTGTGGCGGCCGCGTTGTCGGGAATGGTTCAGGGCAGCGGCTACGTGATCGCCGCCACCGGACCACTGGTGGCCGGCGTGCTTCATGGTTACACGCGCAGCTGGAATGCAGTCGGCGCGTATTTCGTGCTGCTGACCGCGAGTGCGATCGTCTTCTCCCAAGGCGCGGGACGTCAGCGTTTCATCGAAATCAAAGGGGAACGGGCGAGCCCCTGATAGTTTCCAACCGGTGCGGCATGCAGCCGCGTCACTGGAGACAGTCATGGAATACGACCTGATCACGCTCGGCGAACCGCTGATCGAATTCAACCAGACCGTGCCCGGACGGCCCGAGTATCGCCAGGGTTACGGCGGCGACATCTCCAATGTCGCCATCGCCGCCGCCCGGCAAGGTGCCAGGGCTGCCTGCCTCACGCGCATCGGCGATGACGATTTCGGCCGGCTTCTGCTTGCGCTCTGGCAGCGCGAAGGCGTGGAGGCGCGTTTCGTGGAACGCGATGCGGCGGCCCATACCGGGGTCTATTTCATCTCCCATGACGCCGCGGGCCATCATTTCAGCTATCTGCGCGCCGGTTCCGCGGCCAGCCGCATGACGCCGGACAACCTTCCGCTGGCCGCGGTAGCGCGGGCGCGATGGCTGCACGTCTCCGGCATCTCGCAGGCGATCAGCGCACAGGCCCGCGACACGGTCGCGGCCGCGATCGCGCTGGCGCGCGCAAACGGAGTGCGGGTCAGCTACGACGCCAACCTGCGCCTGCCGTTGTGGCCGCTTGAACGCGCGAAGGCTGCGATCGAAGCGACCATTGCCGGCACCGATCTGTTCCTGCCCAGCCTCGACGAAGCGCGCATGCTCTCGGGCGCAACCGATGTACCCGGCATTTTTGAATGGTGTTTCGGGTGCGGCGCCACGACGGTGGTCCTGAAATGCGGCGCCGACGGCGCCTGGGCCGGCGAACGAGGCCTGCCGCCGCGGCATGTCGCTCCCTGGCCGGTCAAGCCGGTGGATGCGACCGGCGCCGGAGACTGCTTCGACGGCAGCCTGCTCGCCCGGCTCGCGGCGGGAGACGAGCTGCTCGATGCGGTGCGCTACGCCAACGTGGCGGCGGCATTGTCGACGCAGGGCTGGGGCGCGATTGAGCCGGTGCCCACTTCGACGCAAGTGCTTGCGGCTATGCGAGGAACGATGCACTGACGCTAATTCGGAAAGCGCTCCACGGCGCGGCTAATTTTTCAAAATTCGTCATGGCGACAAAGACAAGGCAGTCGGTGCGCTATGATCGGCCGCCGACGTCCTGTCGCTGGAGCAAGTGGATGATACGGCGGACGTCATCCCTCAGCACCTGTTTGGGATCTCCCGAGGGTCGCGTGGCCCCTAAAGATCCCAAACAGGTTCTTAGACGATTTTCAACTCCGCGATGACGAATCCCTCTCTTCCCTACTCGATCGACGAACGGCTGTCCGTGGTGCGCGCGCGATGGCAACGCTATCTCGCCGAAGGCCTGTTCGAGCAGTTCGTCGAGTTCGCGATCGCGGTCGACAGCCTCGCGGAGCATTTCAACCGAATACGTTTGCCCGGGCTGGCAAGGCTGTGCGAAGGTCTTGAAAACGCCGTGCTGGCCATGCTTGGCGACGAAACCGCCCATCCGGTCGGGCGGAACGACATCCATGCGCTGCAACGGCAAATGGATACGCTGGCCGGTTCGGTGGAAACCTTGCGCCGGCCCGCTCCGGAACGGCGTGCCGACGAATCCGGAGCAGGCCCGCTCGAGCTTGACTGGATCAAGCCGCGCGCGGTGTGGATAGTGGCCGCGCCCGAGCGGCGCGACGTCGTCGAAGAATTGCGGCGGCAACTGCAATTCTTCGGCTTCGATATCGCCGAAATCGGATGGGGCAGCCCGGAGGTTCCCGACGGCATTCCCCTGGCCGTGCTGTTCATTGCAGCGCGCGAATGCGCCGCGCCGCGCGAATGCGCGCACATCTCGGCGATCCGCTCCCTCTGTCCAGCCAGCCAGCTGATTTACCTCGGCGCGCAATCGGCCATGGACCCGATCGTGGAACTGATGCGGGCCGGCATCGATGTGGCGATCCCCGCCGGTGAACAACCGTCCATCGTGCTCAATTACGTCCTGGATCTGGTGCAGACCAATGAACAGGAACAGTACCGCGTGCTGATCGTCGAAGATTCGCGGGTCGCGGTGGCACTGATCCGGCGCACGCTTTCGCACCACGGAATCGATACCCTCGCCATCCGCGATCCGGGCATGCTGCTCGACGTACTCGAATCATACGGTCCCGACCTGGTCCTGATGGACGTGTACATGCCGCGTTTCAACGGCGTGGAAGCGACACGCGTACTGCGCCAGATGTCCGCGTACAGTTCGCTGCCCATCGTCTACCTGTCGGGGGAATCGAAGGTGGGCATGCAGGTCGAAGCCCTGCGGCTGGGCGGCGACCAGTTCCTTATGAAGCCGTTCAATCCGGTGTTGCTGGCGGCAGTGGTCAAGACGCGCATCGAACGATTTCGCGAGACACGGCGTTCGGCCCGCAATGACGGCCTGACGGGCCTGCTCAATCACACGGCGGCGAAATCGCGGCTGCAAGCGATGGTCGGCCAGCGGGCGGCGTCCGGAAAGCTGACGGTCGCCATGGTGGACATCGATTACTTCAAGTCGATCAACGATACCTACGGCCATCCGGTCGGCGATCAAGTCATTCGTGGTCTGGCCTGGCTGCTCAAGGGGCGTCTGCGCTCGATCGACCTGATCGGCCGGTACGGCGGCGAGGAGTTCATCATCGCGCTTCCGGACGTCGACCTGACGCAGGCCCGTTCCGTCATCGACCGCATCCGTTCGGATTTTTCGGCGCTGCCCCATGCGCATCCCGGCGGCGCCCTTTATTCCACATTCAGCGCGGGCCTGGCGTCCCTTCCCTTGTTCAACACGGCAGCCGACCTGACGGAAGCCGCCGACCGCGCGCTGATGGAAGCAAAGCGGCGCGGACGCAACCGCGTGGAAGCCGCGGAATTCGGGGAAAACGCAGACGGCGCACGTTTCGCGTCGTTTCCCGAGTGACCCGCCGGCTTTGGTGCCATGGCCGGACCGACGATTGTATGCAATCGGACAACATTTGACTTTAGACCGCCAAAGTCGCCATTGCATTCATACCAATTGGCAAACGTTTGATGCTTAGCAACTCAATGAA
>JAQGLQ010000470.1 GCA_028292785.1 Noviherbaspirillum sp.
CATAAGCGCCGATATTCACGTAGGAAGGCATCAGCACGACGTTTTTACCGATGAAGCTGCCCCGGCGCGCGACGGCAGGAGGCACCACGCGAAAACCGCCCTTGGCGAAATCTTCCGCGGTATAGCCGGCGAACTTGGTCGGCACCTTGTCATAGAACTGCATGTCGGCGCCGGCCGGCATGGGCACGTTGTCTTCCAGTCGGAAGGAAAGCAGCACCGCCTTTTTCACCCACTGGTTGACGACCCAGGTGCCGGTGTCTTTTTGTGCGACGCGCAGCGAGCCGGCATCGAGTTGCTGCAGCACGTGCGCGACCGCGTCGCGCACTTCGGCCGGAGCGGACTTGGGAGAAAAATTCGCGCGGTCTTCCCACGCCTGGTCGATGATCTGTTGAAGTTGTTGTGTCATTTTCAAGTGCCCGATGGGTTTTTAAAAGGTGGAGTGATCAGGATGCGGATAGTTTCTTTGTGAAATCGACAATGCGGCACGCCGCTTCGTGACATTCGTCGACTTCGGCGACCAGTGCCATGCGAATGCGATTCCGGCCGGGATTGACGCCGTGCGCATCTCGTGCAAGATAGCTGCCCGGCAGCACGATGACATTGTATTCGGCGTATAAACGGCGGGCGTATTCGGTATCGGAAATGGCGGCGCGTCCATCGACTTTCGCCCAGAGATAGAAGCCGGCATCGGGCAGTTCGACGTCCAGCACCTCCTGCAGCATCGGGGTGATCTGCGCGAATTTCGACATGTATTTCGCTCGGTTTTCCGCGACATGCTGTTCGTCGTTCCAGGCGACGATGGACGCTTCCTGGACAGTGGGGCTCATCGCGCTGCCGTGATAGGTGCGGTACAGAAGGAAATCTTTCAGTATGGCGGCGTCGCCGGCCACGAATCCGGAGCGCATGCCCGGCACGTTGGAGCGCTTGGACAGGCTGGAAAACGAGATGAGCCGCGGATAGCCGGTACGTCCCAGCTTGTATGCCGCTTCCATGCCGCCGAGCGGGGGCGCTTCCTTGAAATAGATTTCCGAGTAGCACTCATCGGAGGCAATCACGAACCCATAACGGTCCGATAGCTCAAACAGCTCTTTCCAGTCTTCCAGCGTCATTACTGCCCCGGTCGGATTGCCCGGTGAGCAGACATAGAGCAGCTGTACGCGCGGCCAGATGTCGGCGGGAACGCTTTTGTAGTCGGGAGCGAAATTGCGCGCTTCATCCGAATTGACGAAATACGGCTCGGCGCCGGCGAGATAGGCGGCGCCTTCGTAAATTTGATAAAACGGATTGGGGCAGGCTACCAATGCCCCCGGTTTGGGTTCGACGATGGTTTGCGCGAGCGCGAACAGGGCTTCGCGCGATCCGATCACCGGCAGCACCTGCGTTGCCGCATCGATTTTCGGCAATGCATAGCGGCGTTCCAGCCATCCCGCGATCGCCGAGCGCAAGGCCTCCGAACCCAGGGTGGTCGGGTAACTCGCGAGTCCGCCAAGGTTGTTGGCAAGCGCGTCCCGGATCAGTGCCGGCGTGGGATGCTTGGGTTCGCCGAGGCCAAGGCTGATCGGTTTATATGCGCTGTTCGGAGTCGTTTCGGAAAGCAGGATGCGCAGCTTTTCGAACGGGTATGGTTTCAGCTTGGCTAGGAGCGGATTCACGTTGCGGGAATGGAAAGTTTAGGCGGAAACATCAAAGGCGGCATTATACCGTCTGAGCTATCGGAACGCCGTTCAGAAATTGATGGCCGCCAATCATGAAGTGATATGATTCCCGCTTTCGCGGAACCCTCTCCGGCCCCATCGGGGCACATCGGAACATTGTTCTCTTCTCATTAAGTAATCGATAACGTGCGTCTAACCTCCATTAAATTATCGGGATTCAAATCGTTCGTCGATCCCACGAATTTCCAGGTGCCGGGACAGCTGGTAGGCGTGGTCGGCCCGAACGGTTGCGGCAAGTCGAATATCATCGACGCGGTGCGCTGGGTGCTCGGCGAGTCCAAGGCCTCGGAGCTGCGCGGCGAGTCGATGCAGGATGTGATTTTCAATGGCTCCACCAACCGCAAGCCGGCGGGCCGCGCATCGGTGGAACTGGTGTTCGACAACGCCGACGGCCGCGCCGCAGGGCAGTGGGGCCAGTATGCGGAAATCGCCGTAAAGCGGACCCTGACCCGGGACGGCACCTCCACTTATTACATTAATAACCAGGCGGTTCGCCGCCGCGATATCCAGGATATCTTCCTCGGCACCGGGCTCGGCCCGCGCGCCTACGCGATCATCGGCCAAGGCATGATTTCCCGCATCATTGAGGCCCGTCCGGAAGAATTGCGCATCTTCCTGGAAGAGGCGGCCGGCGTGTCCAAATACAAGGAACGCCGCAGGGAAACCGAAAACCGCCTGCATGACACGCGGGAAAATCTCACGCGCCTCGACGACATCCTGCGCGAACTGAATGCAAATCTCGAAAAGCTCGAGTCGCAAGCCGCGGTCGCCCAGAAATTCCGCGAGCTGCAGGCCGATCAGGACGAGAAGCAGAAGCTGCTGTGGCTACTGCGCAGGAACGAAGCGAAGACCGAGCAGGAAAAATTCTTCCGCGATATCGAAAGAGCCCAGATCGAGCTCGACGAACAGACCGCCAAGCTGCGTCACATCGAGGCCGAGCTCGAGCATATGCGGCAGGCGCATTACGCCGCCGGCGATCGCATGCACCAGGCGCAGGGCCATCTGTACCAGACCAATTCCGAGATCGGCAGCCTTGAAGCGCAGATCAAATTCGTCATCGAATCGCGCAATCGCTTGCATTCGCAGCTCAACTCGCTGACCGCGCAGCGCGACCAGTGGCAGCGGCAGGGCCACCAGCATCAGGAAGAACTGGCTGAAGCGGAAATGCATCTCGAAGAACGCGCCGCCCTGGTCGAACAGGCGCAACAGATGGCGCAGCAGCAGCATGACAATCTGCCCGCCCTGGAGCAGACCTGGCGCGAGGCGCAACTCAGGACCACCGAATCGCGCGGCAAGATCATGCAGATTCAGCAACAGATCGAGCTCGAATCGGCGCATCAGCGTAATGCTTCCGGCATTCTTGCCAATCTGACCATGCGGCGCGAACGCTTGATGCAGGAAAAGAACGGCATGAACCTGCCGGACACGGCGCATCTCTCCAATCTCCGGCTGCAACTGGAAGAAAAACAGGCGGTGCTGGAGGAAGCGCGCGAACAGTTGGAATCGGCCCAGGAGCAGCAGCCGAAGCTCGAAGAAGAGCGTCGCGCGGCCCAGCAGCAATTCAACACCGAGACCGCGAACAATGCGCAGCTCGAAGCGCGCCTTGCCGCATTGAAGCAATTGCAGGAAAACGTGCAAAGCCAGGGGAAGGTGCAACCCTGGCTGAAGAAGCATGAACTCGGCGAGCTGCCGCGCCTCTGGCAGAAGCTGCATGTCAGTCAGGGCTGGGAAACGGCGCTGGAGTCCATTCTGCGCGAGCGCACTTCGGCGCTGGAAATGTCCAATCTGGACTGGGCGAAGGCCTTCTTCAGCGATGCACCGCCGGCCAAGCTCGCGCTGTTCACCCCGGACGCCACCATGCCCGGCCATGCCGAGGCGCCTGCCGGGCTCAAGCCGTTACTGAGCCTGCTGCAACTGAACGAACCCGGTTTGCGGACCGTGATGCAGGACTGGTTGCATAACGTCTTCATCGCGGAAGAAATCGGCGACGCATTCATCGATCGGACAAAGCTGCCGGCCGGCGGCTGCTTCGTTACCAGGCGGGGTCATGTGATCAGCCGCACCAGCGTGCGCTTTTATGCGTCCGACTCCGAGCAGGACGGCATGCTGGCGCGCCAGCAGGAAATCGACAACATCACCAAGCAGCTGCGGGCGCAGCAAATGCTCGCCGATGAAGCGAAGTCGCGCACCGTGCGGGCTGACGCGGCACTGTCCCAGGCCACCCAGCGCTTGCAGGAATTGCGGCAGCGCATCACTTCGCTGACCCAGGCGGTACATGGACTCCAGATGGACGTGGTCAAGCTGACCGAAGTCCAGGAGCGATTCAATCAGCGCAGTACGCAGATCGAAACCGATCTCGCCGAAATCGCCGGGCATGAAGCCGAACAGCTGCAAGCCAAGGCCGAGTCGGAAGCGAAATTCGAGCAGCTCGATGCCGAGCTCGCCGAGCTCCAGGAAGCGCATGAAGCAAGCCAGACAGCCTACCTGGCGAAAGAGCAGCAGCTCAACGATGCGCGCCAGCGGCTACGCGAGCTGGAACGCTCCGCCCAGGAAGCCGAGTTCGCGGAAAAATCGCACCGCAACAAGATTGAGGAACTCAAGCGCAGCATCGCCACCGCCACCGAGCAGGCTGCCCAGCTGTTCGCCAACATGCAGCAGGGGCATCTCGAACTCGAAAGCCTGGACGACCAGACCGCCCAGGCCGGCCTGCAGTCCCTGCTGGAAAAACGCAGCGTGCAGGAACGCGCGCTGGCCGATGCGAGGCATGAGCTCGATCAGCTCACGCAAAAATTGCGGCACCACGAGGAAGCCCGCATGCAGTCCGAGCGCAGCCTGCAGCCGCAACGCGACCGCATCATGGAGCTGCAGCTCAAGGAACAGGCCGCGCGCCTCAACCAGGAGCAGTACGCTCAGCAACTACTGGAAGCGCAGGCCGACGAGAGCGCTCTCGCTGAAAAGCTCGACAATGACCTGCGTCCCTCGTATCTGCAGGGTGAGGTGACGCGTCTGGCCAATGCGATCGCGGCGCTGGGGGCGGTCAACCTGGCCGCGCTGGATGAACTGGCGCAGGCGTCCGGACGCAAGAATTTCCTCGCTGCCCAGTACGCCGATCTCACCGAAGCGATTACCACGCTGGAAGACGCGATCAGCAAGATCGACAAGGAAACCCGCGAATTGCTGCAGGATACCTTCGACAAGGTCAATCATCATTTCGGCGAATTGTTCCCGACCCTGTTCGGCGGCGGCAATGCAAAGCTGGTGATGACCGGCGATGAAATTCTTGATTCCGGCGTGCAGGTAATGGCGCAGCCTCCGGGCAAGAAGAATGCGACGATTCATCTGCTTTCCGGCGGCGAAAAAGCGCTGACCGCGACCGCACTGGTGTTTTCGATGTTCCAGCTCAATCCGGCGCCGTTCTGCCTGCTCGACGAGGTCGATGCGCCGCTGGACGACGCCAATACCGAGCGCTTCTGCAATATGGTGAAGCGCATGGCGTCGCAGACGCAATTCCTCTTCATATCGCATAACAAGATTGCGATGGAAATGGCTCAGCAGCTCATTGGTGTGACGATGCAGGAGCAGGGAGTGTCGCGCATCGTCGCGGTGGATATGGAATCGGCCGCGAATCTGGCATCCGAGGTGGAGGCGGCCTAGCTTTCCATGCAGTCCGGCAAACTCCGGGACGGCGCGCGGAGTGCGGCTTTCAGTTCAAAGACGTGCGGAGCGGGCAAGCGCGGCGCGCTTCTGGTAGTAAGCGACATTCTGCTGTGCTTCCCGCGCACGCTGTTCTTCCACATCGGCGCAAATCAGATAATGCTTTTCGGCGCGCTGCAGCCACCAGTTGTGGATGACGCGGGCTATCGGTGCAAGGGAGAGCATCGCGAGCTCGCCCAGGCCGAGGTTGCGGGAACGCGCGCCGGACATGAAACTGCTCCGGCGAGTTTCATTCGACCTGGACATCGCGAAACCCGAAGACATCGTTAGGCGTTCTCTGAAGTTAAGTTCCATGCGGTTCTCCGTATCAAAAAGACTGTTTCGAGCAGCACTGTCATTTGCTTGTTTCGTATGCTGAACGGCGGACAGTAAGGCAGCGCTGAACAGCCGGCACTTTGGACCTGCTTGTCACGCTAGAAGAGTTTGTATTCTATTGGCCGGGGTATCGCCAATGTATTGACGAACGTCAATTGCCTAAATTCCGGTATGCGTTTCCGAGGGCAACAGGCGCTATGTTTGAGCAATATCATGCTCGCCGACGCATGCCGGCGAAATCCGCCACGAGTGCAAGCGGTGGCGCTTGCTTGACAACTTTACCGGGGGACACTACCCTGACTCGCTTATAATGCACAGGGGTGCCGTACGCCTGCGCGTAATGGCCGTCACAAGGGCCTGAATGCAGCGCGCTCTTCTGGCGTCTTCATCATGACGAACGTGTCCGGCTACCATGCCCGGAACGTCGTCGACTCTCTGGATTTCGCAAATGACCCGACCTGTATATCCTTTCCGGCCAAAGGCTGGCCGCTGGGTGTCAAAAAACGAGCCGGCCGAGAATTTCGGTTCCGAGGCGAATGCCGTATGACGGACCTTCAAGCGAGCCTTATGGCAATCGGCGGCACCATCGTCGTCGGCGTAATCACGTATAACAAATGGCAGGAATATAAAGCGAAGAAGACCGTCGAGAAGGCGTTCTCATCCGATCACGACGATGTCCTCATGAAGGCTCATGCCGACCCCGTCCTGCCGTCGGCAGGTCGCCAGGAACCTTCGTTCGATTCCGGGACGGCTGAACATCCGGCACACGTCGTAGCGGACGGAGATGAGTCGGCGAGCGGCGAGTCGCTACCCGACGATGATCCCGCGCACGAGACCAAGCCTCCGCGCAAGGA
>JAQGLQ010000472.1 GCA_028292785.1 Noviherbaspirillum sp.
GAAGATGCGCTGCAACGCCATCCCGCGGTCCTGGAATGCGCCGTGATCGGCTGGCCCGACGAAGCGCGCGGCCAGATCGTCAAGGCCTTCGTCGTGCTGCGCGCCGGCGTCGCGCAGTCGGAAGCGATCGCCAGGGAGCTGCAGGAATTCGTCAAGCACACCATCGCGCCGTACAAGTATCCGCGCGCGGTTGCGTTTCTCGATGCGCTGCCGAGGACGGGGAATGGGAAGCTGCAGCGGTATAAGTTACGGCATGGGGCAGGTTGATGAGCGGATCGAGACACAGACTCGCTATCCCGAGCACGCCGCCTTGGCGCAGGCTTGCAAGCCTGTGCCGTTGCGAAGCACCGAAGAGACCGGAGGAGCGCCACCCATGAACATCATTTGCATCGGCGGCGGCCCCGCGGGCCTGTACTTCGCCCTGCTGATGAAAAAGCAGAACCCCACCCACGCAATCACGGTAATCGAACGCAACCGCCCGTACGACACCTTTGGCTGGGGCGTGGTCTTCTCCGATCAGACCCTCGGTAACCTGGTCAACGCCGACGAACCGACCGCGAAAGCCATCCTGCAGTCCTTCAATCACTGGAACGACATCGATACCCATTTCAAGGGCCGCACCATCACCTCGGGCGGACACGGCTTCTGCGGCATCGGCCGCAAACGGCTGCTGAACATCCTGCAGCAGCGCTGCGAGGAGCTGGGCGTGCGCCTGGTGTTCGAGACCGAGGTGACCGACGATCGCATCGTCGCCGAACAATACGGGGCCGACCTGGTGATCGCATCCGACGGTCTGAACAGCCGCGTCCGCGCACGTTATGACGGCAGCTACCGGCCCGCGGTCGATACGCGCCACTGCCGCTTCGTCTGGCTTGGCACCCGCAAGCTGTTTTCCGCCTTCACCTTCGCCTTCGAGGAAACCGAGCACGGCTGGTTTCAGGCGCATGCCTATCAGTACGACGGCGACACATCGACCTTCATCGTCGAGACGCCGGAAGAAGTCTGGGCGAAATCCGGGTTCGCCGAAATGAGCCAGGAACAGGCTATCGCATTCTGCGAGAAGCTGTTCGCGAACTGCCTTGACGGGCACAAGCTGATGACCAATGCACGCCACCTGCGCGGTTCGGCGATCTGGATCAAGTTTCCGCGCGTCGTCTGCGGCAGCTGGGTGCACTGGAACGCCATCGGCGGCCGGCGGGTGCCGGTGGTGCTGATGGGCGACGCCGCGCATACCGCGCATTTCTCGGTCGGGTCGGGCACCAAGCTGGCGCTGGAAGACGCGATCGAACTGGCGCACTGCTTCGCGCTGCACGGCGATGCAGACATGGAACACGTCATGGCGGCCTACGAAAAGGCGCGCACCGTCGAAGTGCTGAAGATACAGAGCGCGGCGCGCAACTCGATGGAATGGTTTGAGAACGTGCATCGCTACGCCGATCTGGACGCGGAGCAGTTCGCCTATTCGATGCTGACGCGCAGCCAGCGCCTCTCGCATGAGAACCTGCGGCTACGCGATCCGGCCTATGTCGAGCGCTTCGAGCGCTGGTTCGAGGCGCGCGCGCACGCGCAGGCGGGCCTGCCGCCGCGTCAGGGCAGCCGCGCCATGCCGCCGATGCTGACGCCGTTCCGGCTGCGCGGCGTGCTGCTGAAGAACCGCATCGTGGTGTCGCCGATGGCGCAGTATTCGGCGACCGATGGCATCGCGGGCGATTATCACCTGGTGCATCTCGGCGCGCGCGCGATGGGCGGCGCGGCGATGGTCTTCGCCGAAATGACCTGCGTGTCCGCCGACGCGCGCATCACCCCCGCCTGCCCCGGACTGTACACGCCGGAACACACGCAGGCATGGAAACGCATCGTCGATTTCGTCCATGCGAACTCCGATGCGAAGATCGCGATGCAGCTCGGCCATGCGGGGCCGAAAGGGTCGACCCGCCGTTCCTGGGACGGCGCCGACCTGCCGCTGGAAAGCGGCAACTGGCCGCTGGTCGCCGCATCCGAGCAGCAGTATCTTCCCGGCGTGTCGCAAACCGCCCGCGCCGCAAGCCGCGACGACATGGAACGCATCAAGGCCGATTTCGTGCGCGCCGCGCAGGCGGCGGCCGAGGCGGGTTTCGACTGGCTGGAACTGCATTGCGCGCACGGCTATCTGCTGTCGAGCTTCATTTCGCCGCTGACCAACCGCCGCGGCGACGAATACGGCGGCTCGCTGGAAAACCGCTGCCGTTATCCGCTTGAAGTGTTCAGCGCGATCCGCGCCGTCTGGCCCGAGGACAAGCCGATCAGCGTGCGCATCTCCGCGCACGACTGGGTCGAAGGCGGCATCACGCCCGACGACGCGGTGGTCATCGCGCGCCTGTTCAGGCAGGCCGGGGCGGACATGATCGACTGTTCCTCCGGGCAGGTCAGCAAGCAGGAACAGCCGGTGTATGGCCGCATGTTCCAGACGCCTTTCTCGGACCGCATCCGCAACGAGGCGGGCATTCCGACCATCGCGGTAGGCGCGATCTTCGAGGCCGATCATGCCAATGGCATCATTGCCGCCGGGCGCGCGGACCTGTGCGCGGTGGCGCGGCCGCATCTCGCCAATCCGGCATGGACGCTGACGGAAGCGGCGAAGATCGGTCACACGGATATCGAATGGCCGAAGCAGTATCGGGCAGGCAAGCTGCAGCTCGAGCGCAATCTCGAGCGCGAAAGACAGATGGCCGCCGCCAGCAGCGGCCTGACGCCGCAGCAGATCGCGGCAAAACTATTGGAGGGCTGAGCATGGATTCCACTTACAGTCTTGCGGGCAGGCATGCGCTCGTGACCGGCGGCGGCAGCGGCATCGGCGCGGCCGCCGCGCGGGCACTGCTGTCGCGCGGTGCGCGCGTGACGCTGGCCGGCCGCGATATCGCCGCCCTGTCGGCGACTGCCGCCGAACTCAAGTCACGCGGCGAGGTCGACTATGTAGCGGTCGATGTCGCCTACCGGACATCGGTGACGCAGGGATTCGAGCGGGCCTCGGTACGCTTCGGCCCCGTCGATATCCTGGTCAACAATGCCGGGCAGGCGGCGTCGGCGCCGTTCGCCAAAACGGATGAAGCCATGTGGCAGCAGATGCTGACCGTCAATCTCACCGGCACCTACCATTGCATCCAGGCGGCATTGCCGGCGATGCTGGAAAACCGCTGGGGCCGCATCGTGAATGTGGCGAGCACCGCCGGCCTGATCGGCTACGGCTACGTGACGGCCTACTGCGCCGCCAAGCATGGCGTGATCGGACTGACCCGCGCGCTGGCGCTGGAAGTCGCTGCCAGGGGAGTGACGGTCAACGCGGTATGCCCCGGCTATACCGACACCGATATCGTCAGGAATGCGATCGACACCATCACGGCCCGCACCGGGCGGACCACGGAACAGGCGCGCGCCGAACTGACCGCGCGCAATCCGCAGGGACGTCTGGTCAGGCCGGAAGAAGTCGCGGACACGGTGGCCTGGCTGTGCCTGCCAGGTTCGGCGGCCATGAATGGACAGTCGCTGGCGGTGGCCGGCGGCGAAGTGATGTAAAAGCCTTGAGGAGCAAATCAATGCGACGCAAGCCGGATGCCGCGAATTGCGAGAGCCGCAAAGGCCAGGACCAGGAGCATCGGGAAATCGATCTGGAAACCAGGCTTACGCAAGACCATCATCAGCCGCTCCGGCTTTGGCTGCGCATGTTATCGTGCACGGTGCGCATCGAGAGCGAAATCCGCACCCGGCTGCGCGCGGAGTTCGGCATCACCCTGCCCCGCTTCGACCTGATGGCGCAGCTGGAGCGGCATCCCGAGGGGCTCAGGATGGGCGAACTGTCGAAGCGGATGATGGTCACCGGCGGCAACATCACCACCATCACCGACCAGCTCGAACAGGAAAAGCTGGTGGCGCGCACGCCCGACGCGCATGATCGCCGCGCCTTCAGCGTCAAGCTCACCGCCGCCGGCCGCCGCAGCTTCGCGCGCATGGCGCGGGTGCACGAAGAATGGATCGGCGAACTGCTGGGCGGCCTGTCGAACGACGACAAGACGCAGCTGATCGCATTGCTGTCGCGGGTGAAGCGGCATCTCAACAATAGTGCGAATACCAACGAAGAATGACGGCTGCGCGCGGCCGGATGAAAGCAAGGAGATGAACCATGCGTTACCTACCCGGACAAGCGCAGGCGCTGCCCGGCACGCGTCAGCCGATGTCCGATTACCGGGCGCGCCACTTCCGTTACGAGGCGCGGGCCGGCGTCGCGACCGTCACGCTCGATCGTCCGGAACGCAAGAATCCGCTGACCTTCGCATCGTATGCGGAGCTGCGCGATCTGTTTCGCGCGCTTGCCCATGCCGATGATGTGAAGGCCGTTGTCATCCACGGCGCCGGCGATAATTTCTGTTCCGGCGGCGACGTGCACGACATCATCGGACCGCTGACGCAGCTCGACATGCCGGGTCTGCTCGCGTTCACCCGGATGACCGGCGACCTGGTGAAGGCGATGCTCGCCTGTCCGCAGCCGATCGTGGCGGCGGTAGACGGCGTGTGCGCCGGCGCCGGGGCGATGCTGGCGCTGGCCGCCGACATGCGCTTCGGCACCGCGCGCAGCAAGACCGCTTTTCTGTTCACCCGGGTCGGGCTGGCCGGCTGCGATATGGGCGCATGCGCGCTGCTGCCGCGCGTGATCGGACAGGGCCGCGCGGCCGAGCTGCTGTTCACCGGGCGCGGCATGAGCGGAACCGAAGGCGAGCAGTGGGGCTTTTTCAACCGCCTCTGCATGCCGGAATCGGTGCTGGCCGATGCGCAGGCATTCGCCGCCGAGCTTGCGCGCGGTCCGACCTTCGCGCACGGCATGACCAAGAAAATGTTGCAGCAGGAATGGAACATGAGCGTCGACCAGGCGATCGAAGCCGAGGCGCAGGCGCAGGCGATCTGCATGGCGACCAATGACTTCCACCGTGCCTATCACGCTTTCGTGAACAAGCAGCGGCCGGCTTTCGAAGGCGATTGAGCATGAGCGACAAAAGCTATCTCGAATGGCCCTTTCTCACGCAGCGGCACCGCGCGCTGGAACAGTCGCTGGACAGCTGGGCGGCCCGCGTGCCGTCGCACGCGCACGCGGAGAATGTCGACGACGCCTGCCGCGCGCTGGTGCGGCTGCTCGGCGATGCCGGCTGGCTCAGGCATGCCGTCGGCGGCACCGCTTACGGCGGCGCGGCCGACGCCATCGACACGCGCGCCGTCTGCCTGATCCGCGAAACGCTGGCACGCCACTCGGGACTGGCGGATTTCGCGTTCGCCATGCAGGGGCTCGGGTCGGGCGCGATCACGTTGTTCGGCACTGAAGAACAAAAGCAGCGCTATCTGACGCGGGTTGGTCTCGGCGATGCCATCGCGGCGTTCGCGCTGTCGGAGCCGGAAGCCGGTTCGGAT
>JAQGLQ010000097.1 GCA_028292785.1 Noviherbaspirillum sp.
CACATTCCTTACAAGGGATCGGGACAATCCGTGCCCGCGCTGCTCGGCGGCGAGGTGCAGGTGGCGATGACTTCCTTCCCCTCGCTCGGGCCTTTCGCACCGACCGGCCAGGTCAACCTGATCGCCGTAACTTCGCCGAAACATCTTCCCAATGCGCCCGACGCCCCGCCGCTCGCGGATTCCTACAGGGGATTCGACTATGCCGCGGAAATTGGATTCATGGCGCCCGCGGGAACCCCGCCCGACATCATCGCCAAGCTGGACAGCGCCATCAAGAGCGCGCTCGAGGCGCCGGAAATCCAGGCCAAGCTCAACAGCCTGGGCGCGATTCCCAGCTATCTCAATCCCGCGGAATATGCCGAGAACCTGCGCCAGAACCTGAAGAAATACAAGGTCGCGGTCGAGGTCTCGAACGCATCGCAGAACTGAACCCGGACCAGCGGAGAAGCATTTGAACGAGGCAAGACAAACCCGGCGCGCGACCCCGGTCGCCATCGTGGGCGGAGGGCCGGTAGGCCTGATGCTCGCGATGTTCCTCGACCGGCACGGCGTGGACTGCGTAGTCTTCAATCAGGAGGCATCGGTGCGCGCGCATCCGAAGGGCAGCACCCACAATTCGCGCACCATGGAGCATTACCGCCGGCTCGGTTTCGCCGACCGGGTGCGCGAGGCCGGGCTGCCGGACGATCATCCGACCGATGTGGCGTACTTCACGCGCTTCAACGCGTGGGAACTGGCGCGCATCCGCATGCCTTCGGAAGCGCAGAAGCGCCGCGCGGTGCTGGAATCGGGTCCGCTCGAGCAGATTCCCGAACCGATCCATCGCGCCAACCAGATGTACGTCGAGAAGATCCTGTTCGACGAAGCGTCGCGGCGGCCGCACATCACACTGCGATTCGGCTGGCAGGTCGATGCGTTCGAGGAGACACCCTCGTCGGTCGCCGTGCGCGCGAAGAATGTCGAGACCGGCGAACAGGAGTTGTGGGACGCTTCCTATATGGCGGCCTGCGACGGCGGCCGCAGCTTCGTGCGCACCACGCTCGGCATCGAATACGAAGGCTATGAAAACCTGAAGCAGGCATTCTTCGGCGGCCGCATGATATCGACCTATCTGCGGGCGCCGACGCTGTACCGCGATTTCCTCGGCGACAAGCGCGCCTGGCAGTACTGGATCGTGAATCCGGAAATCCGCACCGCGCTGGTGCCGCTGAACGGCGTCGACGAGTTCCTGCTGTGGAGCCGCGACGACATCTCCGACAATGAAATCGACGACAAGGTGATCGCCGGCTTTCTGAAAAAATGCGTGGGCGCGGACGTTCCCGTGGAAGTGCTGGCGCACGGCAAATGGACCGCCGGCGTCGCCTTGGTCGCGGAGAAATTCGCATCGGGCAAACGCATCTTCCTCGCCGGCGACGCGGTGCACCTGTTCACGCCGACCGGCGGCTTCGGCATGAATACCGGCGTCGACGATGCCGCCAACCTGGCATGGAAGCTGGCGGCCGCGGTGCAGGGCTGGGGCGGCGACAGCCTGCTCGCATCGTATGAAGCGGAACGCAAGCCGATCGCGGTGCGCAATACCGGCGCGGCGCGCGCGCTGGCCAAGAACGTGGGCCAGGTGCCGGTGCCGCCGGAGCTCGAAGACGAGAGCGACGCCGGCGCCAATGCCCGGCGCGCGAGCGGCGACTTCCTGTCGACCTTCGGTGACGAATATGCTTCCCTCGGCGTGCAGCTTGGCGCGCGCTACGACGGGTCGCCGGTCGTCGTAGCCAACCGCGAAGCACCGCCCGACGATCTGTCGAAATATATGCCGAGCAGCGTGCCGGGAGGCCGGGCGCCGCATTTCTGGGTCGACGACGGCCGCGGCCAAGGCAGTTCGGCCTACGATCATTTCGGCGTCGGATTCACGCTGCTGGCCTTCAAGGAAATCGATGGCGGCGCGCAGCCGGAGATCGCGCGCGAGGCGGCACGACGCAATATTCCGTTCACCGTGTACCGCGTATCGAATGAAGCGGCGCGGCGCATGTACGGCGTCGACTATGCGCTGGTGCGGCCCGACCAGCACATCGCATGGAGCGGCGACAGCCTGCCGGCAGCGTCAGGCGCGCTATGGGACAGGGTGACGGGCCGATTAACGTAGCCGTTCGATTCGAACAGAAATGCATATGATATGGTTACTCGCGGACGACCCGAAGACAAAAGCTCGCTGGAAGTCTTGCGCCACTGGCGCGAGGCGGTGCCGAACGACCGGCTCGCGCATCTGATCAAGGATGCGATGCGCGGCGTGTCGCGCGCCTTGCAGTTCCGGCTGGCGCGGCGATCCGTCTCCTTCGGACACTGGACCTTTCTGCGCATCCTGTGGGAAAAGGACGGCATCACGCAGCGCGAGCTGAGCGGTCTCGCCGGCGTGATGGAGCCGACCACCTTCGGCGCGCTGAAGACCATGGGCGCGCTCGGCTACATCACGCGCCGCAAGATGCCGCACAACAGGAAGAATG
The DNA here is from genome assembly GCA_028292785.1 of Noviherbaspirillum sp. The sequence continues at coordinate 2,496 of JAQGLQ010000097.1, forward strand.
TGTATATCGACCTCACGCCCGAAGGCCGCGCGCTGAAAGAGCTGCTGGTGCCGCTGGCGGAAGAAGTCAATGAAGTGGCGGTGCGCGGCATCCCGGTGCGCGACATCGCAACCACCCGCAAGACCCTGCTCGCGATCATCGAGAACCTGGCGCACGACGAAGGCCAGGTGCTGGATCAGGAGCCGGCAACGAGACCTGCGCCGGGCGCCGAGGAAAAAGTCAACGCCCCGCGGCGCAGGCAGGCCTGAGTATCATTCACTTTGGAGAAGAGGAGATTTCATGCGTTACGTCAGTTTTTTACATGAAGGCAAGCAGACGCTGGGCGTCCGCGACGGCGACAAGGTCCGCGTCATCGGCAACGAGACGCTGGAATCCCTGCTGGCGCGCGGCGTCGATCTGACCAGCTACGGCCGCAACGCGAGCGGCGCGGCGCTGGACGCTGGCACGCTCAGCTATCTGCCGCCGCTGTCGCGCCCCAACAAGATTTTCTGCATCGGCCTCAACTATGCGGACCATACCAAGGAAAGCCCCTACGAGCAGCCTTCCTATCCGACGGTTTTCCCGCGATACCACACCAGCCTGGTGGCGCATGGCGCGCCCATCATCCGGCCCAAGCTGTCCGACTCGCTCGACTTCGAAGGCGAAATGGCGGTGGTGCTGAAAAGCGGCGGACGCTACATCACGAAGCAGGATGCGCTGAACCATATCGCAGGCTACGCGGTGTTCAATGAAGGCTCGGTCCGCGAGTATCAGTTCAAGTCGCCGCAATGGACCATCGGCAAGAACTTCGACGGCACGGGCGGCTTCGGCCCCGACCTCGTCACTGCGGATGAAGTACCGGCCGGCGGCAAGGGCTTGCGTATCGAAACCCGCCTCAACGGCCAGGTGGTGCAATCGGCGACGACCGACGACATGCTGTTCGATGTCGTCACCCTGATTTCCACGCTCAGCGAAGCGATCACGCTCGAGGCGGGCGACCTGATCGTCACCGGCACGCCGGCCGGCATCGGCTGGGCGCGCAATCCGAAACTGTTGATGAAGCATGGCGACGTGTGCGAAGTGACGATCGAGAAGATCGGGACCTTGCGCAATCCTATCGTGGATGAGAGCGCGCGTTAGCCAGGCGAAGGCCAATTCAAGCAAGAACCGGAAGGAGACAGCAATGACCGAGCAAACGCCCACAGCCGGCGTACATTCCATCGACCACTTCGCACTGACCGTCCCCGACGTGGCGAAAGCCGCGCATATCTTCGATGCCTTCGGCCTCACCGTCAAGCAGACCGGCGACAGCCTCGAGCTGTACGCCGCCGACGGCCATCGCTGGGGACGCATCCTGCCGGGCGCCGCCAAGTCCCTGGCCTACCTCAGCCTGAACTGCTACGAAGCCGACTACGACACCCTGACGAGGCAGATCCGGTCCGCCGGTGCAACGCAGGTGAAGCCCGGCGATTCCTGGGCGAACGATACCGGCTACTGGTTCCGCGACCCGGACGGCAACCTGGTCCAGGTCAAGCCCGGCCCGAAGACCATGCCCGACGAGAAGACGCCGAACGCGCGCATCGATATCCCGGCGAACCAGCGTGGCTCCAACAGCCGCGGCGCGGACGGCAAGGTGCATCCGCGCCGGCTGTCGCATGTGCTGCTGTTCACGACGGATGTGCTGCGCAGCCTGGACTTTTACGAAAAGGCGGTCGGCCTGAAGCTGTCCGACCGTTCGCAGGACATCATCGCCTTCACGCACGGGCGGCACGGCAGCGACCATCATCTGCTCGCATTCGTGAAGAGCAGCGCAAAGGGCTGGCACCATTCGGCCTGGGACGTCGACGGCGTCGACCACGTCGGGCGCGGCCATGCGCAGATGGCGGCCGCCGGCTACACCGAAGGCTGGGGTACCGGACGCCATGTGCTCGGTTCCAATTACTTCTACTATGTGCGCGATCCCTGGGGCTCGTTCGCCGAGTTTTCCGCGCACATCGATTACATCGCCAAAGGCTACGAATGGCCGAGCGGCGACCATCCTCCGGAAGATTCGCTTTATCAGTGGGGACCGGATGTGCCTCCCTACTTCATCCAGAACACCGAAACCGCCTGACGGCCGCGACCGTTTCGCGTCCCGTGCCCGCGCAAGCGGCGGGGACGCGATATGCATTTTCTTCGAATACCCTTTCAGCAAGGAGCAGCGATGAACAGCTTGGCCAGGATCTTCGTCTTATCCGCTTTATTGAACGTCGCGGCGGTCGCTTCGGCGCAGTCTCTCGCATCGATCGCGCAATACGAGGGCCCCGACCGGCAGGCGCGGCTCATCGAAGGCGCGAAGAAGGAAGGTTCGCTGACGCTGTATGCGACCACGCCCATCGATTACCTGCGCATCATCATCGGCGGCTTCGAGCAGAAATACGGCGTCAAGGTCAATCTCTGGCGCTCGCGCTCGGAGAACGTCCTGCAGCGCATCGTCACCGAATCGCGCAGCAGCGCTCCCTCCTTCGACGTGGTCGAATGCATCACCACGCCGATGGAAGCCCTGCACAAGGAAGGCCTGCTGCAAAAGATCAACGCGCCGGTGCATCGCGAACTCCAGCCGTGGGGCTTGCCGGCCCACCGCGAATGGGCCGCCACCCAGTTGTACACCTTTGTCCAGTCCTACAACACCGACAAGGTCAAGAAGGAAGACCTGCCGAAGACCTACATGGACCTGCTCGATCCGAAATGGAAAGGCAAGCTGTCGATGGAAGCCTCGGACCATGAGTGGTTCTCGGAAGTGATCAAGCAGATGGGCGAGGAAAAAGGATTGAAGTTCTGGCGCGACCTGGTCGCCACCAACGGCGTGCAGGTGCGAACCGGCCATTCACTGCTCAACAACCTGGTGGGTGCGGGTGAAGTGCCGCTGGCGCTGACGGTGTACAACAGCGATCCGGAAACGCTCAAGAAAAAAGGCTCGCCGATAGAGTGGTTTGCCATTGAGCCGGCGATCGCCATTCCGAACGGCGTGGGCGTGGCGCGCAAGGCGCCGCATCCGCACGCGGCGGTGCTGTTCTACGAATACATGCTCAGTGAAGAGGCGCAGAACGTGCTCGCGAAAATCGGCTATATCACTTCGCAGAAAAAGATCGCGTCGAATTTCAACAAGCAGCTCAAGGTGCTCGACCCCGCCGTGCTGCTGGAAGAGTCGGCCAAGTCGCAGGCGCTGTTCGATCAGGTGGTTGTCAAAGGGGCGGCGCGCTGAGAGTGACGGCTTGCCTGCGGCCGCGAGGACGCAGGCATTGACAGATATCATTGATGAACAGGCATGTTCCGGCACAATCCCCTGATTGTCATGCGAGTCCCGCGTAATGCCGATAGGAAGCCTCATGCGAAGCATCGCCCGTACATTGCTCCCCTTTTGCGTGATGGCGTCATCAAGCGTGACATGCGCCAGCGAACTTGCCCTGTATTCAGGCATCTCGTACACCACCGGCACGGAAGCCACCTATTCCTGGGCGCTCGAATACCGGCGTGCTTTCGCGGAACGCTGGTCGGGCAGCTTCACCTGGCTTAATGAAGGCCACATACCCGACCACCATCGGGACGGCCACGCGGCGCAGTTATGGTGGCATGCGAACGGGCAGCAAGCTCCCTCGCTTCGCCCCTCATTTCGCGTCGGGCTGGGTCCGTACCATTACTACGATACGCGACGCGCTTCGAATAGCCGCGCCTACGCCGATGCGCACGGCTGGGGCTTGCTTGCCAGCGCCGAGGCGATCTGGCACATCAATGAAAACCTGTTCGCTACGGTGCGCGCCAACCGGGTACAGACGCGCGGCGCCGGCAATTCGACGGCGCTGCTTGCGGGGATAGGCTATCGCTTCGCTCCCACATCGGACCGCAAGGACGACGGCTACCCTGGCGCAGCGACGGCGAGCATGCGCCGGCTTGAAGTAGATGTCCTGGCCGGCAAGGCGATCGTCAATAGCTTTGAATCGGAAACCGATACGGCCGCCGCGCTCGCGTTACGCTACCGGGCGACCCGCAATGTAACGGGCAGCTTCAGCTATATCGATGAAGGCGCAGGCCGCCGCGGGGAAGCGCGTCAGGGTGTCGCAGCGCAAGTCTGGCTTGAAGATGATCTGGGCAAGCGCATATCGGTCGGAGCGGGCATCGGTCCGTATTTTCTGATCGACCGCGCCCGGCGCGCGGATGGAACGCTGCCTTCGAAGGTCGCAGCAGTTATCTCAGTTACCGGCGCTTATGCGATCACCGATGCGCTGGCTGCGCGTCTGATCTGGAATCGTGTGGCGACGAAGGATGACAGCGACAGCGATGTGGTGCTGGTCGGGGTGGGGTATCGATTTTAGTTTCGCGATTTTAGTGTCGCTGATGTCGGCGAAGGACCCCGGCTGCACTGCCAACCTTCCCCCTTGCTGCCAGGGGAAGGAGTCCGTGAGGTGTCAGGAATACGATAGTCGCATGCAAGGACTACCTGGCACAAACCGTGGGAGAGCCGCCGTTACTTATCCTTTGCCGGCGTGATATCCACATTCGGTACCGTGATCGTGCGCTCTTCTTTCTTGATGGTCGGCACCTCGACTGTGCGTTCTTCCTTGTTGACCGCGACATCCGGCGTCTTCACGTCATACTGCGGCAGGGTCACGCTCC